>JASHRF010000061.1 GCA_030037545.1 Acidobacteriaceae bacterium
TCTACCGACACGAACTGCGCCGTCTCTGCCTCGCGCAACCTTCTCTTCCAGGCAAACAACTGGCTGCTCGGAAGATTCCCTTCCCGACAAAACGCCGCCACGCTCTGTCCGCTCTGCCGCTGCTCCACCACCAACCCTCGCCACTTCCCCCATGTCTCCGTCTTGCGCTGCCTCATCTCCTAAGAGTGCGGCACGCCACTGCCTGACACAAGATGCGCTTCACAGATCGCTCACATATCGGTTAGAACCTTGCGTGTCACAGGAAAGAGTTTTCCATAGAAGCTGAAGAAACCAATCACCCGCTCGGGCTGTTGGAAAGGCTGGATCAGCCCGTTCAGAAGCATGCGGTCGAAGCACCGATATCGGGCACGAATGCTATGCTCGTGGTGCTCGTAGAAGGCGTTCATGGCTGCCTCCAGAGTGGTGAGATATACTCCGAAGATTATTCCACCCACGCTTTCCATGGGCAAGGAAGGAATATCAAGGGAGGAGCCCTTGGCTAGTTAGAGAGCTAAAAACCGCATTGTCCATAAGAAAGAATAAGAAAGACTGAAGGTGCGGGAAAATGCAAAAGAGAAACCACGACAGAATCAGGAGAATGCTCCCAGCTGCACTGTTGTTTTGTGCCGGCATATTAAGCAACGCACAAGGCGCCGATACAAGTCAGACTCCCCCTGATTCCCCAGTACCCGCACCGCATTCCATCGAGGACCTGAATTACCTTGGAGGAGATGCCGCCATGCCGCCGTTTTCCGACAGCGTCATCGATCTCAATTCGGAATTTCGCCGGGCGCTCTTTCGTAAGGGCATTACCTTTAGGGTAATCTCGGGAATGCAATACACACAGAATATGCTTGATGCGCCTGTGACTGCCGAGGCGCAGGTATATGCGGGTCAGCGGCCTTTCGAGAGTTCGTTTGTGCAGCCGATCTTCGCTGCCGATCTTCATCAACTGCATTTAGCGCACGCCCAGTTGTATCTGGGCGGAGTGTGGAATTGGGCAAGCTGGAATCCCGATGGCCCGAAGACCGTTCAGTTGTGGGCCCTCTATTTCTACAAGGCATTCGGGGAAGATCGTGTGGAAGTGAAAGCGGGTTACATTGCCAACAACATGAGTTTCGTCGGTCTCTTTGTAGGAGGATCGACCGCGACTGGCGCACAAGGCGTTTACGCGGTATTGCCCTACGAAGCGGGTATGTCATATTTCCCCCTGACGGCGCCTTCGGCCAACATTCGGATTCACGGACCGAAGAATACCTATGTCCAGGCCGCTGCACAGCGGAGCATCGATCCGAACGGAGGACCTGCCGAAGTCGCGCGCAATCACACCGGATTCCGCTTTATTCCGCACGGTGACAAACTCGTCGCGATCAATGAAGCGGGCTATCTGCGCGCGCCCAGCACCACTATGCACGAGGTGTGGTTCCGCGCCGGATCGATCAACAACACCACGCCCATGAGAATTGAGGCTACCGGCCAATTGCAGCCTGGCAATTACTGCGCATATGCCCTGATGGATGCTCAAGTGATCAAGTCGGATCCAGCGCGTCCGGACCAAGGCCTCTATGCCGGCGGCTCCTTCATGACCGTGCCGAGAACGATGAATGCTTACGCCCGCTATTACGAGGCAAGGCTCTACCAAAAGGCGCCGTTTCGGTCACGTTCCGGTGACGTTCTTTCGGCGGTAGCATCCCGTACCGGCTATAGCAATATCTTTACCGACCATCTCGTCTCCCAAGGCAAGACCGTCTGGCGCGCCGGAACGACTCTCACCGGCAGCTACTCTCTGCGCGTTTCCCGCGGAAACTACCTCAGCCTCGGATTGAGTGGCGTCTTTGGGCCGGCAATCAGCCCACGTGTTCCCAATGCACTCAATTTCATTGCCAACTGGACTCTGTTCTTCTAGAGATGCTTCGATAAGCCGATTGAGACAGGAGCGACTTTCGCGCTGCGCCCGACTGGTTGAACGCAACTACCATGAGCGCACCGGCCCTTCGCGTCGTTCAGGCTCGCGCATGCAGTAGTACTTACAGCCAGTAGTCAGGATGGGGAGCGTTTTCCCTGTTGCTTTCCCAATGGGAATATAGCATTCTTCTGTTGGTAAGCCAAATGAAGTCTCTACGGAATAGAACCACATGAAACAGAAGAAGGACGTTCAACAGGGGACGCTGGCGCTGATGGTGTTGAAAACCCTCGAAGTGCTCGGGCCGTTGCATGGCTACGGCATAGCCCGGCGCATCGAGCAAATCAGTGGCGATCTGCTCTTTGTGAACCAGGGCACACTCTATCCCGTACTGCTGAGGCTGGAGCAGGAAGGCGCTATTGCGTCCGAATGGGGGCCGTCTGAGAACAACCGGCGGGCGCGTTTTTATCGGCTGACACGCGCAGGACACAAGCTCCTGGAATCCGAGAAGCGCGACTGGGAACAGACTGCGGCCATCATCGCGCGCTTCTTTGAAGTGAAGGCGGAGGAACTGGGATGAGAGTCCTGAGGCGATTATTTTCACGCTTGGTCAACTTCATGGCTAATCGGCGTGGTGATGAGCGGCTCCACGAAGAGCTGGAACAGCATCTGGCAATGCAGACGGAAGAGAACCTGCGCGCCGGCATGGCTCCCGCAGAGGCCCACCGTCAGGCTGTGCTGAAGTTCGGAGGAGCAGAAACGATCCGCGAGCAGTTCCACGCCGAGGAAGGCTTGCCGCTGATCGAAAACCTCCTTCAGGATGTTCGATATGCACTGCGCCAGTTGCGCAAGTCTTCCGGATTCACAATGACGGCGTTGCTCACTCTGGCGCTGGGCATTGGGGCTAATACGGCGGTTTTCAGCATCGTTTATGGGGTGCTCTTTCGGCCACTGCCGTATCCCCACCCGCAACAGATCGTGCAGCTTACCGAATCCTCGCCTCGCGGCGCCGATGAAGAGGACGTTACCTATCAGGAACTGCAATTCCTAAAACAACGCATCTCGGCATTTCAATTTCTCGCCGGCTACACCGTCCAGGGTTACAACCTGGGGGCAGGGAATAAAACCGAGCGTGTTAAGGGGCTTCCAGTTTCCGCCGATTATTTTCGCGTACTGGGAATTAAGCCCTTGCTGGGCCGCGATTTTCTTCCTGAAGAAGATCGCGGCGCCGGCGCTCGTGTCGCTATCCTCAGCTATGGAACCTGGAAGCGGCAGACGGGCGGCGATCCGGAAATTATTCATCGAACTATCACTCTGGATGGCGAACCCTTCAGCGTAATTGGTGTAATGCCACCTGGATTGGAGGCTACAGTTGATCCCATTTTGCCGGGCGCCACAGATGTATGGACACCGCTGGCACTGGTAGCGCGAACTGCTGCCCAAGGAGAAAATGTCGCGGTTTTGGGACGCATTCGGGCAGGAATTTCTTTCCCGCAAGCTCGTGCGCAGGTGAACGGCGCTACGACTGAATTTCGCGAGACGTTTCCCAATGAGCTAGGGCCCACAACCACGCTGAGCATTCAGTCGTATCGGGCGATGCTCTCCAGCGACGTTCGCGCTATCCTGCTGGTGCTGTTTGGCGCGGTGGGATTTGTTCTGTTGATTGCGTGCGCGAATGTCGCCAATCTGTTCCTAGGCCGCGCCGCGGGTCGCGCCCGGGAATTCGCGGTTCGTGCGGCATTGGGCGCATCGCACAATCGGCTGGTTCGACAACTGCTCACGGAAAGCATTCTGCTTTCCGCCCTGGCCGCTCTGCTCGCGCTGCTCCTGGCGCGGATGGGAATGCAATCGCTGGTGTCGCTCAGCCCATCCGACCTTCCGCGCGCCTCCGAAATTCACCTGGATGGCTGGGCCCTCGCTTTCACTCTGGCCTTGAGTGTGGGCACCGGGATCCTGTTTGGTTTGGTCCCGGCGTTCCGCATCTCGTCGGGGGAGATTTACGACAAGCTAGGCGAGGTCACGGCCCGCGTCAGCAGCGGAAGACGGCAGCGGCGTCTTCGCTCGGCCTTGGTGGTAAGCGAAGTGGCGCTTAGCCTGGTCCTGCTTACTGGAGCCGTATTATTGATTGAAACTTTCTGGCATGTGCTGAGCACCGACCCCGGATTCAACCCTAGCCGCGTGCTTTCGATCGAAATCTATCTCTCCGGCTCGCATTACGATTCCACTTCCGCCGTTGCGCGCTATTACGACCAAGCGGTGCAACAAGTTGAGGCGCTACCAGGCGTGCAATCGGCCGCGGTGGTGGCGGATGGGATCCCGCTGCAGCGTGGCCTAAATATGGGCGTTGTGGTTCATGGCAAGTATGACTGGCCAACATTCGGTTTGCGCTCAATCCAGGCAGATTACTTCCAGACTCTGAGGGTACCGCTTGTGTCAGGCAGGGCGTTTACGCCTGCGGACAACGAACAAGCTCCCCATGTTGTCGTCATCAGCGAGTCCGCAGCGCGCATGTTATTCCCTGGCCGAAATCCGCAAGGGGAGCTTCTCCATACCGCTGGATTGGACTGGCAAGTGGTGGGCGTATCCGGAGACGTGAAATCGTATCTTGATCGGCCCGCGCAACCGACTATTTACGTTCCGTTAGCACAGATGCCCTTTCCGTTGATGCGAATGCTTGCGAACTGGTTCGCAACTGACATTGTTGTCCGCAGCTCCGCTGACCCCCTGGCGCTCAGTCATTCGATTGAACAACAACTTCAGGCGATTGATCCCTCCATCGGCATAGGTCACATCCGCTCCATGGAGCAGGTGCGCTCGGCTGCAGTGGCCTCGCGCCAATTTAATATGACGCTGCTGAGCGTCTTCGCGGGTTTGGCACTGCTGCTAGCGGCCATCGGAATCTACGGCGTCATCGCCTACAGTGTCACGCAACGCACACATGAAATCGGAGTGCGCATGGCGCTGGGCGCGCGGCGTGAAGATGTCGCAGGAATGGTTCTGAAGGATGTTGGTGTGCTGGTGGGGATTGGCCTTGTAGCCGGAATCGCCGCCTCTCTGCTTGGCGCGAAGATTCTTGGTAGCTTACTGTTTGGCGTGAAGCCACGAGATCCGCTGACTTTGGCGGCGGCCTCCGGGGTGCTGTTGTTGACGGGACTCTTTGCGGCATGGTGGCCGGCGCGGAGGGCGGCCCGCATAGAGCCGATGGAAGCGCTAAGGAATGAATAACCGTTCATCAAATCGAGACTCTCGCTGCATCCATTGCCGCAGTGGGTATATCAGCCAGTTGCACAACAGCGTGATGGCTCCGCGGCTATTGCGCCGCGACCGGAGCGGGCTCGAAAAACTCTGAAAATGAAGGCGAACCCAATCCGGTCTTTACGTGCGGCGTGACAACCGGAGAAGTGCCAGCCGAACAGGAAGAAATGCTCGCCCTCGGGATCGCTCGAAACGAAAGCGACACTCGACGATCCGCAAACTTCTCGCGGTGGGTAATGGCGGAAGCGGAGAGGGATGGTTCGGAGATTCCTCGTAGCGGAAGGTATCACAACGGCCAATTGTCCTAACCGCAGGCTACTTGATTTCTCCCAGAGAGCTTCGCCGAGTAGAGGGCCTGATCTGCCCACCTCATCAGATCAATCGAATTCTGGCCATTCAATGGGACCCGAACCGCGACACCGAGACTGACAGTTTGTATACCGCATGGGCTAGCCGGGTTTAGCAGAGCGAGATCTGCGACAGCGTGACGAATCTCTTCAGCGACCTCTCGAGCACGCGCCTGCGGGATGCGGGGCAGGATTACCGCGAACTCCTCGCCGCCAATGCGCGCAGCAATTCCGTTGACTGTCTCCGCGATTGCTGCGATCACTTCGGCGATCGAGCGTAGGCACGCATCGCCGCCTACGTGACCGGCCACATCGTTGTATTGCTTGAACTGATCGACATCCAGCAAAAGGAGAGCCACGAGTTCTCCGTCAGCGAGAGCATCTGTCCAGGCACTCTCCAATTGAAGATTAAAAGCACGCCGGTTGGGCAGACCCGTCAACGCGTCAACCAAGGCGAGATTGCGGAATTTCGCCTCGCTTGCGGCGAGTGAGTTCTTGAGATCCTCTTTCTCTTCGAGGAGCGCCGCGACCGGAAACATGGTGAAGATCGCGACTGCCGCAAATATTTGAGCAATGACGATCCGATGCAGCAGCATGTGCTCGCCCGCGATGAGCATCAACGGACCGTGCCCCTTGACGGTGAAGCCGATGGCCATCAGGGTAACCAGGAGAATGTTGACCACGGTTCCAGGCAACCCCAGGCGAAACGCCACCAGCAGGAATGCCGGGAATAGGAAGAAAATCAAAGGGTCCCTGCTGTTTGTAAAGACTAGAACGGTAATGACTACCGGAGCGCAAAGAACGAGCAGCGTGTGGGGCAGACGGCTACGCTCAAACATGGAAAAGAACGCCGGACGCTGCACCATGATGATGAGCGGCGCCAGGATTGCCATGCCCAGCAAGTCGCCGAGGTACCAGGTACGAAACATCTGCCACCACGGAGGCCCGGGAACGAAGAGCAGGGTCCACGAGGCTCCCAGCGCGCTCGTCAACGCGGCCGCTCCCACAACAGAGACGAGCAAGAAGCCGACGAGAGACCTGCGCTTGGAAAGATCCAGCGGCCAGCCGAGCCATACAGTCAGCAAGAGGCTGGAAGCAACTACCTCGAAGGAATTCGCAAGCGAGACGCCAAATGCCAGCCGGAAGGGATCTCCCCAGAGCACGTCGGCAAGCGTGTCTGCGGTGAGTCCGGCTATGAAGTAAGCCAGCCATCTGCGCTTGGGCTGCGTAATGAGCAGACCGAATACGATGCCATTAGAAAGCCAGATCGTGGCGATGCCCTCCGACTGATGAGAGAGCACAATGCCCATCCACGAAGAGACAGCGGCAAGCGTAAAGACGGATGCGAGACGGATTGCGGCGGCGCCAGGCCAGGAATCGCTCCGCCAGCATCCCTGCCAAATCTCCCCGAGCAGGGCAACCATTTCAGTCTGAGGCTTTGAGCCTGAAACGGAAAGATGCGGGGGCGAGAGACTCTGGTCTTGAGAGGTGCTTGCCGAGGAGGGGGAGATGATTTCCATGGCGTGGGTCCTCAACAGCTTTCGTTCCCAATAATGCACTTCTGATTTGCGGGGCTTGAGTATAGATCAGAGTGTACAGTCGGTTCCATCGCCTGCAAAGTGCGTTTATGATTTCTTCCCCTGAATCCCGAGTCGTCGAGAAGGGCGCTTTCAGGTCGCTTGCAAACGACGCAGGCAAGCACCGCTTCGACATCGATGGAAGAGCCATTCGCCATGCGCGTCATTCTGATCAGATCCAAAGTGCGCTCTCGCAAGCGCGCCCGGAGGTCTGGCGCTTTTCTCTTGCCTGTGACTTACGTGGAAGTCGCCTGCACTTCTATTATAGGTTGCGTATTACCTTTTAGATTATTACCTAAGTGTAGTTTCCTGAATGGCGGTGTGCGGGCACTACCGTCGAACAGCGCGAAAGTCCATCACTGAGTTTGTAGCAGCTTTGCGCTTGTCGAAAACCAGACCGCAGCGTGTCAGCAGATCGGAATGAACCTGCCCAGACCTAAGCGGCTGACCGTCGAAAGCGACCCCCGCGCTAAGATCAAGTCAGATCCGATGCCCGATTCCCCGCCCCCCATCACCCACTTCGGCGCCATCGGTCTCGCGCTTGCCGGATTCACCTTTTGGGTTTTTGCCGATACATCCATTAAGCTCGTGGGCCAGTCAGGTCTGCCCGCGTACGAACTGGTGGCATTCCTGGGCCTGTTCATGGCAGTGTTTCTGGGCGCGTATGCGCTGGCCCGCCACACGGCCCGCGATCTGCGCCCGCATCGCATAGAATTGCAACTCGCCCGCGCCTGCCTCGACCTGGGCAACAACATCGGCGTCGTCATCGCGCTATGCCATCTCTCCCTCACCCTGTTTTACATTCTTGTATTCATGGCACCGATGGTCATTGCCCTGCTCTCGGCCATCTTCTTGCGTGAACGTCTGCGCTGGCGCAAAGCCGCGGCCATCGTGGCCGGTTTTGCCGGCGTGGTGGTTTCCGTCAACCCCTGGGGCAGCGCCAGACATGCGGACTGGACAGGCGTCCTCGCCTGCACGGTTTGCGTGGCCTGTTTCTCCACGAATATGGTGTGGTCGCGCGTGCTCACCCGCACCGAGACACCCATGAGCCTAGCCTTCTTTTCCGGCCTCGTGACCGCCGTGGCCGGGTTCGCGCTCATGCTCTTCCACGCCGCGCCGCTCACTCCCCGCACCGGTGCCGGGCTCTTCGCCATGGGCCTGTTCTGCGCCGCTGGAACCCTCTGCTTCTACACCGCGGTCAAGCATACTTCCGCAGCCAACGTCTCGCAGTACCACTACACGCAACTGCTCACCGGCACGCTGCTTGCCTATCTCATCTGGCACGACAAGCCCGGCCGGTTCGTCGTCCTCGGCGGTGCGCTCATTCTCGTTTCCGGCCTTTACATCGCCGTGACCGCGCCGGAGTTCGCCCCGCTCAGCGAGGGCAACTGATGAAGCCGTACCGTCTCGATGTCCTCGGCGCGGGCGCGGCGGATCGGATAGCCGCCATCGAAGTCAGTCGCCGCGGACGCCGCGTCGCGGTCCTCGAGCGCGCCGAGCGCCCGGCAAAAAGATACTCATCCCCTGCGGAGGCCGCGCGAACTCCACTAATCTTCACATACCGCAAAGGCGCAACGAGCACGGCTCTGACTGCGGTAAAGACCACCGCGGTTGCTCCCACGTTCAATGCGATTGACAGGAGGGCGATACCCGTAAGAGCACGAGTTCGCCAGAAAAGCCACCTGAATATCTCGCAGGACTGACACACTCTTCAACCGTATAGGTTCAGATTTCATCCGGCGGTCAAAGGCCCAACGGCCAGCGAGCCGCGGCACTGAGATCGAAGCCGGCGGTCGCTCGCGCAATGGCAACCAGACCAAGCCAGACTTTAGGCGGTAGTTGATAATCTGACTGAAAATCCAGCCCGCGGCGGGAGCCGACCACGGGAACGTGGATGAGTTTTAACACGTAGTTTGGGGCATGCGCATTCATAATTGCGCAAATCGAGCGTCATCCATATGAAGATTCCGGAGCGTCAACCCGTGAGCGCAGCCATGGCGAGCCTTGCATTACTCGACAGCGAGGATCTGGCTCGATTGTTTGCAGACCACTATCGGCGCGTCCTGATGGCGGCATTCCGGATCACAGGCAATTTGGCGGATGCGGAGGACGTGGCCCAGGCAGTCTTTCTGAGATTGGGTTCGGGCGAGGTCCCGGCCGTCGCCAATGCTCGAAGCTATCTCTATCGTGCGGCCATCAACGGCGCTCTCGATCTGTTACGGCGCAGGAAGACTGCCGCAAGCGAGCCTCTGGAGTCTGCGGCGGGGGTGTCTTCGACTGGGGCATTCTCCGCACCCGACCTGCAGATGAGGAATAAGGAGTTGGGGCGGCAGCTCCGGGCGGCCATTGCCGAATTGGCTCCGCGCGCCGCGATGATGTTCGCGCTGCGTTACCTGGAGGAGCTAAATAACCGGGAAATCGCGAAACTGATGGGGACTTCTCAGACAGTGGTTGCGGTCACGCTCTATCAATCGCGATCAAAGCTGAAGAAACGATTGATGGAATTGGAACGGGGGATGCAATGAGACGCGACGACCAACAAATCCTGGATCGTGCCACCCGCGCACTGCGGGCCGATGTGCCGGATGCCGAAGCGATTTCGGCTTCCGCGGCACGGGCCGCGCTCGCGCTGGGCATTGGATTGAATCCCGAGGAGTTCGACGGTGCCATCCGGAACTGTGAAGATGTCGAGCAGCTGTTCGGGCCCTATCGCGCTGGAAGTCTGTCGGCGGCTCGAAGACTGCTGGTGGAGGCGCATCTGCATGATTGCGGAGCGTGTTTGCGACTCTACCGGGAAGGGCGCGAAAGGGCGGCGGTCGATTGGTCGGCGCCAGCCATCGCGACCACACCCAGGCGGCGCCCGTTCACATGGGAATGGGCGCTTGCCGGCCTCGCTGCGCTCCTGCTGGCCGGCGCCTTTGTCTACAGGGCATTCTGGCAGGTTCCCCCGGGTGTGCGGGCCGAAGTCGAATCCATCGGCGGCTCTGCGTATCTGATCGACGGAAACGAAGATCGCCGGCTCTCGCCCGGCGCGGTGCTGAGCCAGGGAGACGAACTGCGGACGGGCGGTGATTCCCGCGCATCTTTGCGGCTCGCGGATGGCTCGTCAGTCGAAGTGAACCAGCGCAGCACGCTTGGCGTGGGCGCACGCGGTCGCGATATGACGGTAACGTTGAGCCGCGGCGCGGTGATTGTGCAGGCGGCACGCCGTACCTCCGGCCACCTGTACGTACTGACTCCGGACTGCCGGATCGCAGTCACCGGAACCGTGTTTTCGGTGGATGCAGGGCTGAAAGGCTCGCGAGTAGCAGTGCTGCAGGGATCGGTCAAGGTTGTGCACGCCGGCATCAAGTCCGTATTGCAGCCGGGCGAACAGTTGGCAACCAGCGATAATCTCGCTCCGGAGCCGCTGGATCAGCAATTTGCGTGGAGCCTGGATCGCCAGAAGTACGTAAGTCTGCTGGCGCAGCTTGCCAATGTCGAGCACCGCATGGCGCAGATTACGTTCCCTCAGCCGCGCTACGGCAGCGATCTGCTGGCCCGCGTTCCCGCTGATACGCTGCTCTATATCAGCATTCCGAACCTGGGCGATTTCCTAAATGAGGCAAATACCATCTTTCAGGAACAGTTGAACCAGAGTCCCGAATTGCGGCAGTGGTGGACACGCAATCATAATGGCGATCCCAATGCCCTGAACGAGTTCGTGGCCAAGATCCAGGATCTGAGCACCTATATCGGCGATGAAATCGTGATGGTTGGAGTCGGGCAGGGACAGCATTCCGGGTTTGCGATGATTGCGGACGTCCAGAAAAGCGGGCTCAAAGATGAAATGCAGCAGCAGTTCTCTGGCAACCGCGCAAATCTGGCCGTGCTGGACCCCGCCTCGCTGGCAAGCGTGTCCTCCCATGCAGGACCGGGCGGCTATGCATTAGTTCGGGATCGGGAGGTGGTATTCGCAAACGATCTTGCGATACTCAGGGCGGTGAACTCTCAATTGGACGCGGGCGCGAGCGGGTTCGCGCAGAGTGCGTTCGGGACGCAGATTGCCGCGGCTTACAATCGCGGAGCCGGCATCATCGTGGCGGCGAATCTGCACGGAATGTTGAAGAACGGAACGGGGCGCGGAGTTCAAGATAAAGGCCGCAATCTTGAATCCAGCGGATTAGGGGACGCGGGATTCCTCATTGCGGAGCATCAGGAAATCAACGGTGTGCCGGCCAACCATCTGAACCTGCAATTCGCCGGAACCCGGCAGCGCGTGGCATCGTGGCTGGCCAGCCCAGCGCCCATCGGGTCGCTCGATTTTGTAAGCCCCAATGCGTCTCTCGCGGTGGCCGCTCTCACTAAAGATCCGGCCGCCATTGCTGACGACATCATGGCCATGGCTTCGCAGTCGAACGGCAAACCAGTGGATTGGAGCTACGCCGACGCCCACCTTCAGATCAGCGTTCGCAACGATCTGATCGCGAACCTGAGCGGAGATTTTCTCTTCGCTATCGATGGTCCCATCCTGCCTGCGCCCTCGTGGAAACTCGTTGTGGGAGTCAACGATGCGGCAGCGCTCGAGAGTGCGCTGGAGCGGATGACGGAAGCGATCGGCAGCCAGAACCACGGCCCGAAGGCACATACGTTGAAGATTCAAGCGGAGACGGCCGGCTCGCGCCAGTACTATGTGCTTCGCGATCTAACCAGTGGAACCGAAGTGGCTCAGTATACCTTCGCCGGCGGCTACTTGATCGTGGCGCCCAGCCGGGCGCTGCTGATGGATGCGCTGAACACGCAGGCGAGCGGCAACTCGCTGGCGGACTCGGCGAGTTTCCGTGCCTTGTTGCCGCAGGACGAAAACACAGATTACTCAGGCGTTTTCTATCAGAACCTGGGGCCCGTGTTGACGCCGCTGTTGTCGCAGTTCAACGGCGAAGCGGCGGACGCCATCCGTACGCTTGCCTCCGACGCCCGTCCCACTGCGATCTGCGCGTGGGGTAAGGACAACGGCATTGAAGCGGCCAGCGATAGCCGGCTCTTCGGCTTCGACTTTCTCACCCTGGGTGCGATACTGGATTCCCGGAACAAGTCCGCCGTTCAACACGTATTGAACTGACATGAGCATCATTGGCCTTGATGGATTGCAGGTGCGCCTCGGCGGCCGGACCGTTCTCGACGGCCTGACCGGCGAGTTGCACGGCAAGGCAATCGGGCTCCTTGGGCCCAATGGTGCAGGGAAATCCACGCTCATCAACACGTTGCTGGGCTTCCACACACCCTCGCGGGGTACGGCCTGCGTGTTCGGTCTCGATTCGCGGCGCGACCGGGCCCGGATCCGCCAAAGCATCGGTTACATGCCGGAGAACGACTCCTTCATCGGCAACATGACCGGAGTGCGATTTGTTCGCTATATGGCGGAACTGGCTGGGTTGCCGCGCGCCGAAGCGCTGGAGCGCGCGCACGAAGCCCTCTTCTACGTCGGATTGGGCGAAGTGCGCCACCGAAATATCGACACCTACTCGCTGGGCATGAAACAGTTGATCAAACTGGCGCAGGCGCTGGCGCACGGACCGCAGTTGCTCATTCTGGATGAGCCGACAAACGGTCTCGACCCCCTCGCGCGTCAGCGCATGATTCACACGCTTCAGGAAATCCGCAAAGGGGGCAGCATACGGCTGCTGATTTCGTCTCATTTGTTGCGCGACATCGATGAGACACGCGATGAGGTCCTGATTCTGAAAGATGGGCGCATCGCAGCGTTGTCCAACATAGAGGAAGAGCGCCGATCGCACCGAAACTTCATGGAGCTGGAAATCATGGGTTCCGCGGACGAATTCTGCGATTCGCTGCGTGATCTTGGTTGCGAATGTGCGTGCTTTGCCGGCGGGCGGGTAAAGCTTGTGATGCCGGACCGCATGGAGCCGCGCGATCTCTATGTGATGGCGAGCCGCCATGGTCTGCAGATTCGCCGCATCCATCGCCGCCGCGACTCGCTGGAAGACATTTTCATGCGCGCCATGGACGCCGATTCGGCAAGGGGGGAACTTGTCCGTCTATAGGCACGAGTATCGGGCATATACCGGCAAGCTCACCCCTCTGTGGACGCGCGTGCGCGTGGTGGCGCGTTACGCGCTCGGTGAGGCCTGGTCGTCGCGAATCACCGTGGGCCTGTTCACGTTTTCCATGCTGCCGGTGGTCGTCTACCTGATCGGCATCTTTCTCGCCAACAATGCCCTGGCCCGGGTGCTCGTCATGCAGGGAAATGGAGTTCTGGAGGTCAACTCCGGCTATTTCCTAAGGGTGCTCTCCACTCAATGCTGGTTCGCGGTGGTAATGACCGCATGGATAGCGCCGCGCCTGGTGTCCTTCGACCTCGCCGACAACGCACTTCCCATCCTGCTCAGCCATCCCATCTCGCGCTTCCGGTTCGTTCTCGGAAAATTCATCGCCCTGTTCTTGTGCCTGTCCCTGGTAACGTGGGTTCCCGGACTGCTTTTGTTTGCCTACCAGGGATATTCCTGTTCCAAGCCATGGATGGGTGCGAATCTCCGCATCGTGACTGGGCTGTTGCTCGGCGCGCTGCTATGGATCGGCTTTCTTTCCATGCTGGGGTTGGCGCTCTCGTCCTGGGTGAAATGGCGAACGGTAGCAATCGGCGTTATCTTCGCGGCGGTATTCGTGCCGGCAGGCGTAGGCGGGATTATCACCGCGATTCTGCGCACCAGATGGGGCTATCTGCTGAACCTCCCTGTCATGATGACGCAGCTGTGGCAACGCTTCCTGGGCGCGCCGCCAACCATGCGTGACGACATGCGCTTGCCCACCTCGGCCATTGCGCTCGTGCTGGCCACGGTCTGCCTGATCTGTGTGGCCATGCTGAACGCGCGCATCCGCGCCCGCGAAGTGGTGCGGGGATGACCGCCATGAACGACCGCATCGTGTTCGAAGATGTGTCGAAGTTCTACGGTGAAGTACTGGGCGTGAACCGCGTGTCGCTCAGTATTCCGTCTGGGGTCACCACCCTGGTCGGGCCCAACGGCTCGGGCAAGACAACGCTGATGAACCTGATGACCGGCCTGGTGCAGCCATCGAGCGGACAGATTTCCGTTTTTGGACTGCCGCCTGGCGATGCCGACCGGTTCTTTCGTCAGGTTGGCTACTCCACGCAGTTCGATTCGTTCCCACGCCGTTTGACGGGTTGGGAATTTCTGCTCGACTCTCTGCTGCTGCACGGAATGAGCGAAGGCGAAGCTTTCAGGCTTGCCGGCGAAGCGCTGGAGCGCGTCCGCTTGGGCGATGCCGGCTCGCGGAGAATTGAGACCTACAGCAAAGGCATGCGGCAGAAGATCAGGCTTGCGCAGGCCATCGCGCACCATCCGCGGGTGCTGGTTCTCGACGAGCCATTGAACGGACTCGATCCCATGGCTCGGGCTGAGTCGCTGGCGCTTTTCCAGGAGCTGAGCCGGCAGGGGATGCACCTCGTCATCTCCAGCCACATTCTCGATGAGGTCGACAGAATATCCGACCGTGTCATCCTCATCACCGGCGGCTATATCGTCGCGGAGGGCGCAATTCACCAAGTGCGGCGCGAAGTGCGCGACAAGCCCATGCAGGTACTTATCCGCTGCGATAAGCCGGAGCTACTGGCCTCCCGAATGTTCTCTGCCAATCACTGCGCGGAAGCAAGGCTCCACGTTGATGGAAAAGGAGTTTTCCTGCGCACCGGCGATATTGATGAATTCTATCGGCTCCTGAATGAAATCGCAGTCGAGGGACTGGTAAAGATCGACACTGTTGCTCCCGCCGACGACGATACCCACGCAATCTATCAGTATCTGATTGGTTCGGAAGGGATCCCGTCATGAATACCGAAGCCGTGAGCGCCCGGGTGAAGTCGATACTTGTGCAGCCGTGGGGATTCTGGTGGCTGCAGATGCGCCGTCTGGTGCGCATTGAACTGCGCAGGAATCTGTTCTCGCGCAAGGCAGCCTGGATCTACTTCCTCGCCTTCATCCCCACTGCCGTCATCCTCATCCACGTGCTGCACGATACACATCCGGCGTCTGGGTTGAGCCTTGACACCAACGTGCTGGCCGGCATCGTGCAGTTCTACTACATCCGTTTAGGCGTTTTCTTTGGCTGCCTAGGAATTTTCTCGCGCCTGGTTCGCGGCGAAATGATCGAGCGAAGCCTGCATTTCTATCTGCTGTCTCCGGTGCGCCGCGAGATTCTGCTGCTGGCCAAGTTTGCAGCAGGATCGATCAGCGCACTGCTCCTTTTCGGCAGCGCAGTGATCGCCGCTTTTGCTTTCCTGTATGCCGCTTACGGGACTGCAGGACTGGATTACGTGTTTCACGGTCCCGGCCTTGGTCAGCTCGGGGCGTATCTCCTCATCGTCACTCTTGGTTGCCTGGGCTACGGAGCAGTGTTCTTGCTGCTGAGCATGATGTTTCGCAATCCTATGCCCGCCGCCATGCTGGTGATGGGATGGGAAGCCATCAACCCGGTGCTGCCGTCGCTCCTGCAGAAGATCAGCGTAGCTTCGTATCTACGTCACCTCATGCCCATCACCGTTCCCGGTGAAGGCGTCTTTGCATTGCTGACTGTGGAGACCGAGCCGGTTGCTGGATGGGTGGCATGCCTCGGCCTCCTCACTCTGATCGTCATTGTCCTCGCGTACTCCTGCTTTAGAATTCGCCGGCTCGAAATTCGATACACAACCGAGTGATGGCAATCTTCAAATTGCGCCCCGCACATGGCGATGATTCCTATTGACTATCTATAAGAACGATGAAGCTCTGCGCGACCATGGCCGCGGCAGCGCAGGTAGAATTGCCGGCTCGCGTCGCGTAGATGGTGCAGGTGCCGGTGGCAATGAACGTGGCCGTCGTGCCGCTGACCGTGCAAGCGCTGACCCTATTCAAGGCAAAGCTGACTGTCAGGCCGGAGTTGGCTGCGGCAGTCAGCGTCAGCGGCGTTGCCACCGTCTGGCTGGCGATTGCGCCAAAGGATATGGTCTGGCTTTTGAGTGCGGCCCCGGTTGGTGTATTACCGCATCCCTGCCGCAGCCAATGCGATGGGGAGCCAAAAAGACAACAACAAGAACAATCCCGCAGCCATGCGGAGGTTGACCGGTCACTCCATATCAGAACTCTATCTTCACTGAGACCTGGCCGGTGCGCGCGCTTCCAAAGTCCGATCCGCGGGCGGAACTGATCTTGCCGAAATCCACATTCGTAATGTCCAGAGTCGGATCGTTGAGATTGGTGTGGTTGAGGACGTTGGTGAACGTGCCCTCCATGCGCAGATGAAGGTTTTCCCTGATTGCTACCGTCTTATTGAGTCCCGCCGACAGATTCACCGTACCGGGTCCGAGGATGTTGCCATTACTCTCATTGCCGAATCGTCCGATGGGATCCGAGTGGACTCCAACGGTGCAGTCATTACCGGCATAGGACGTTGCGGTGTAGCCGGTATCGCTGGGGCACGCGAACGCGTCTGGATTGAGCCACTGGGCCCTGGTTCGATTGGCAGGAACGATCGAACTACCCGTCATATCCGGGCGTTGATTGATATCGTGTATGGTCCCGGAGCCCGTTCCCGAGGGATCGGCGTCGCCGGCGGGAATGTACGCCGTAAGATAAGGGCCGGTCTGCACGAGAAAGATGCTGCTCAGTTGCCAGCCGCCAACAATCACATCTACGCCCCGGCTCATGTTGGCGCCGAAAGCACGGCCGCGGCCGAAGGGAAGCTCGTACAACCCCGAGCTGATCCACCGTTGCCGCCGCGTGCCGTACACGTTTCCGTAGTCCAAGGGAACATCGTGCAGATAAGTCGCTTCGTTTCCGACTTCTCCCACAAAGCTGGTAGCGTTGGGGCCCAGGTTATCGGCCAGATTTTTCGCCCAGGTATAGGCGGACTCGAAGGTGAGGCCATGCTGGAAGCGGCGGTTGCCCTCTATTTCAAGAGCGTTATAGATAGCCTGCGCGCCGTTCAGGGTGTCGGCGATTGAACCCCAGTTGGGAAACGGCCGGTCGGTCAGCGGGCGCGACTCGGCCGGCGTGGTGCTGGAATACGTCATGTCGTTCTCATCGCCGTAATACACCAGATCGTCGGTTCTCATGCCCACGTAAGAGATGCGGGTTCCGATGTTTCCTTTGAGTTCTCTTTCAAAGGAGAGGTTCCACTGCATGGAGTAAGGATTTTTCCAGTCGATCTGATTGGCCGATGAGAAGATCGCGGTGCCATAGCCCTGCGCCGTGCCCGGGCTGGTCTGCGGCCACGTGTAGGTGGGCGGATAATACGGAGCGCTTGTCAGGTTGTAATAATACAGCGTGGCCGCCTGCAGCGTATCGGTCATGGCAAAAAAGCTGCTGCCGAGTATGGTGGTGTTGTAGATGCCGAACCCCGCGCTCACGACTGTCTTGTCATCGTTGAAGGGGCGCCATGCCAAGCCCACCCGCGGCATAAAACGGTCCGTCTGCGCGTGGCGCAGCCCGCTCGGCAAACCCGCCTGGCTGTTGGAAAGCACTGGCGTGCAGGCCGCGTAAGCCGTGGTGCTGGGGCCATAACCGCAGGCATCGAACTGATCCAGGAATACCGAATTCAGTTTGCTCGCGTAACCGTCAGGATAGATGACTTCGCCGGTCGTGGCCACGCTGGGATTGAAGTTCCCGATCGTTCCCGTGGTATCGTGCATGGCCGGATCGAACTCGTAGCGCAGGCCGAAGGAGAGCGTCAGCCGGGGCGTGACCCTCCACTGGTCCTGCCCGTAGAGCGCGTAATATGCCGTTGCTCCGTCGTCCGTGGGAACCAGGGTGAAGTATTCGGTCTCGTACGGCGTCCCCGCCAAGTAGTCGGCAAACTGATACGCTGCCTGGGAGAAGGATTGACCGAAGAGGGCGCCAAAATACCCGCTCGTGTACAGCCCGGCAAAGGCGAATCCTTCCACGTTGGTCGTGGTCGCATTGCCCAGCGTGGTGAGCGAATGCAGGTCGCGGATATCTCCACCCATCTTGACCGTATGTTTGCCCCTGACCCAGGTCAGGTTATCGTCGTACTGAATGAGATGACTCTGGTAGGTTTGGTTGTAATTGCCCGCATAAAGCGAGGTCAGCACGCTGGGAAAGTCGACCACCGTTTCCCCGTTGATGGGCAGGCCCGCCGTGACCGGATCGAATGCGGCACTGTCGGTGTACGGCGCTCCATTCAGCTCGTTGCGCTGGCCGTTTTCTTCGACCGTAAATCCGAAGCGGAATTCGTTGAGCAGGTTGGGCGTGAAGTTATAAATCAGCGAGCTGGCCAGAATTCTGTAATTGTCGAAATCCGTAATCGACGGAACCAGCAAATTCTGCGGATCGAGAAGCGTGATGTTCTTAAAAGTGTACCTGGCAAGGACGAGCGCCTTGGGGCTGAAGTGATGGTCGACGCGGGCGTCGAACTGATTGGTGTCGTAGTTGGAGGGGAGGTTCGCCGTGTAGTTGTAGCCCGCGCCGGCCTGGGCAGCCGCAATGGTGGTGTAGGGCGCGGAAGCCGGGAAATTCGGCGCCGGAAAGAGGCTCAGGAACGGCATCGCCGAGGGGCTGATGGGGTTCACCTGATTATTCGAATAGGGGGTAGCATCGGCGGGATCGATTACCGGTTGGGTTGGAAATTCGACGCCGAAATTCCCGCTCAGCATATCCGCGGTGGGAACCATCTCCTGGAACGGGGTCTGCTTGGGAAAACGAAAACCTTCGTAGGTGGCAAAGAAGAAAGTCCTGTCGCGGCCTTTGTAGAGATGGGGAATGCTCGCCGGGCCGCCCACACTGACGCCAAAATCGTTGCCCAGCAATTGGGGCTTGACGCTCACGCCAAAGGCCGTGGCATCGAGGGCGCTGTTCTGGAAATGCCAAAATCCCGTCCCGTGGTATTGGTTTCCTCCGCTCTTGGAGACGACCGTAATCTCTCCCGCCTGGCCGAATTCCGCATTGTTGTTCACGCCATCCACGCGGATTTCCGCGATGGACTCCGCGGAAGGGAAGGCGTCGGCCAGGGGTATGTTGTAGCGCACATTCTGCGTGGAGATGCCGTCGACGGACGCTTCGTTCTGCGAAGGCTGCCCACCTTGCACCGAGAAGCCCATGTTCCCCGAGCTGCCGCTGGCCGATGGCGAGCTGGTGCCGGATGCGGTATCGGTTTGCACTCCGGGAAGGGCCTGAATCACGTTCAGTGGGCTCGTGCCACCGCTCCCGTAATAGTTTACTGGCAGATTCGATACATTTTGTCCGCTCAGAGTGGCGGAAATCGAAGCCGTTTCGGTGTTGATGGCTCCCGCGGACTCCGCGTTTACGGTCACCTCTTCCTTCGCGGCCGCCACGGCCAGGGACACGTCCGCTCGTAGCTCCTGCCGCGCCGAGAGCCGAAGGCCCTCAATGAACTTGGTTTCAAAGCCCGTCTTACTCACCTGAAGCCGGTAGGTTCCAGGCGTGAGTTCCAAAGCCTGGTAATTTCCGCCGGTGTCGGTTTGATAGGTGGCAGTTACTCCTTCGTCGACGTTCGTGACCTTGACCGTAGCATCGGGAATCACCGCTCCGCTGGCGTCCTTGACCGTGCCCAGAATAGTCGATTGCGTCGACTGGGCCAGCAAAACCGGCGTGATCAGGATGGCCACCGCCGCCAGAATATTTTGGAAAGAATGGATTACAGAAAACCGCACGATTCACCTCCCAAATGGAAACAGCGAAACGGTGACACGTGGACATCTCATGTATATTGCGCATGTTACAATATGAGCGACGCTCAACTTTTGTCAAGTGAAAATTCGGTAATGGGCCGATTTCGAGACCCATTACCGAAAATTCCATGGATCAAGATCTCAACTTTGCGGCCCGCATTGCTGATCTCGCGGAAACAGGCCCTTCTGAGCCTGGAATGACCAGGCGCTCAACGCGGCACGGCAGGCTCAAGCATTGAATCCATGCAGGTTGGAGGCGTGGTCACCGGGTTGCAACGGGCCGGAAGCTTATCGGGCAAGGCGACAAAATATCCAGACCATTTGGCGGGCTCAAACCATGGATAATCGGTGCTTACAATCTGGGCCCCGCTCGCCAGTGCTCTGTCCCGGCGGCGGACATCGCCGCTGCGCGCCTCGGCAGTATCTGAATCCGCCATGGTGCGCACCAGGTAGCCCTGGCGGACCAGCGCTGCAATGGCCTCTGCGTTTGTGTCGTTCTCCTCGACAAAAGCGGCGTCAGGATGGCCTGGAGTTGCATTGGTGAAGAGAACGCGCCCGCGCAATGCTGGGTGTCCTTGCAGGTAAATCGGCCCAGCCCAGGCCTGGTCCATGAGAAAGATCACCTTACCGCGCGCCTTCCCCAATGTGGGCCAACCATCCTTCCGAACCGCCCGTTCCAGCGTGCGACGGTGTCCGCGCACCTGGTCCGGTGTGATCACCTCGTCCTTGGAAAAGACCGATCGGATGGCTGCATCCAGCGCGTCGAAAGTCACGGCCGTGAAATGCTCGGGGATGGTCCAGGGAAAATTCGCATCCGGCACATCGCGCTTGGTTTCCACCAGAATGAAGATGGGGACGTGGTGCGGATGGGCCTTCGACCAGTTGCGCACCATCTCCAGGCAGGCCGTGAACGGCTGGCAGTTGCTCGCATAATCCACATCCTGCACGTGCATCACCTTGAAGCCTGCCTTCAGCATCACGCCCTTCGGGTAGGGATCGGGATCGGCGGGCAACCCGGCCTGCGCAACGAAAACCTGCCCCATCGGATGAGCATAGAGGCCGCCCTTGCTATCGGCGAAGATATCCAGCTCGATCTGCCGGATTCCACGATTCAACTGCACCGCCAATCCGGCGTGCGCATAATCCAGCTCCGCAAACGCCCTGGGATCTTTCTGTTGCACCAGCTTGGCAATCGAGGGCAGAAGCCCGGCGTGATAGCTGTTGTGCGTCCCGATCACCTGGATCTGGTTGATCCGAACCGCGTTGTCGCCATCCCCGGCCTGCGCGCTCTGCTGCGCATGGGCAAACATTGCGATCATTAAGATTCCAGCCACAGCGACAGCCAACATGGGTGCTCTCACCAAAGCTTTCCCCCTGCCAACATGTTCATTGCTCATGTTACTCCCAAACCCGGCCTCGGCCTCGGAAAACAACCCGAATTCCGCCATTCGCCCTGCTGCTGATTGGCCTGCGTCCGGCGCATGGAAAGTGGGGCATCTGTGATCGAACATCCGATCGCCATATTATGCTGGAGGCAGTCTTGCCCGCACATCTGGCCTTATGCACGGTTGTGCCGCTTGCGGACCGTCGAAAGGGTAGGTTGGTGTTGAACAGGGTTCTGCCGCAAAGGCGCGACCGGATGATTCTGCTTCCCGTCGTCGGGGCGCAACTCATTGTCACCACCAGCCTTTTCCTCATGCCGGTTATTATTGACACGCTCCAGGTTCACGCCGGCCTTTCGGCGAAGGCTGCCGGATCGTTGTTGAGCATGGAGCTCGCCACTTCGGCCCTCACCACTTTATGTGTCTCCGTGTGGCGCCGCAACCATTCGTCGCGGCATTGGGCATTCGCCGGCGGGCTGCTCACAGTTGCCGCCACTGCGCTCACCCTCATCTCAGCCGCACCACTGCTTCTTTTTGCCACCCGGTTCCTGGCTGGAGTTGGAGCGGGTGTGGTGGGCGCCGAAGCAACCAGCGTTCTGGCGTGCGGAATCGACCGGGAACGGCTGATCGCGACCGTGACCATCGTTTCCATTGTTGACGCCGCGTTTTGGCTTGCGGTACTGCCTTACATGATCGACAGCATTGGATATCGGGCGCCCTATGCCTGTCTTCTGCTCATCTGCTTGAGCGGCACATATCTGTTGCGGCGCCTGCCCTCGTTCTCCATCCGGCAGGGCGCCACTGTGCAGGCTTCCCGGTCACCCTTTGCCGTATTCGCCGTACTTGTCTTTGCCGCTGTCTTTCTCACCCAGTTGGGGCAAGGCGCATTCTGGAGCATGGAAAGCATTTATGGCAGCAACGCCGGGTTCAACAACCATGCCATCGGCATGATCCTTTCCATCGTCACACTGCTCTTGTTGCTCGGCGCCCTCGGGGCGGCGTGGACCGGCAATCGCTTCGGGCGTTTGCCTTCGCTGCTGACGCTCATCGCAACGAATGCGCTTTCGATCCTTCTCGTCAGCACCATCGCGGTCCACATTGTCTATGTCGCAGCTAACGTTCTGCAGTCGCTCACCAACCTTTCTTCGGTGATCTATCAACTTGCTTTGGCGGCCAGCCTAGATCGCTCGGGACGGGCAGTCGCGGTGAGCACAGCCCTGGTAACGCTTGGCAATGGCCTGGGGCCAGGTCTCGCGGCTGGCTTGAGCGCTGGCTTTTCCGCGCCCTCGGTGGGCGTATGTGTTCTCGGTTTCAACGCTGCGGCTTTGGGCTTTTATTGCGCGGTCGCATGGCGCCGGATGGCCAGGCCGGAAACATCTGCTACTCTGACGTAACCGTCGCATTCGCTCCCATGGGCGGCCGCCAAGTCCGGGTGCGCAAGCTCATGGTTAGCGGCCATGGCTCCCAACCCAAGCAAGGAAATTGAATTCGCTCCAGTTCCATGAATGACGACCTGACCAATACGGATGTGATTAATACGGCCGAAGCGATCTTGCCGGAGCGCCGTCTTGAGAGACTGCGAACCGTTGTCGACGCCGGCATGGCGCGCTCCTTTTCGTGGCGCAAGACTCAACTCGACGGGCTGCTGCGTTTTGTCGAGGACCATCAAACGGCCATGCTTGAAGCCCTGAAAGCGGACCTGGGTCGTTGCCCAACCGAAGCCCGCCTGGTAGACGTCACCATGGTCTGCGCCGAGATACAACGTATGCGGCGCCATCTGCGCAAATGGTTGCGGCCCCGTTTTGTTCACACTCCCCTTGCGGCGCAGCCGGGAAAAAGTTGGATCGAGCAGGAGCCATTTGGCTTGGCGCTGATCCTGGGCACGTGGAACTATCCGTTTCAGCAGATTCTCCTTCCGCTTGCCGGAGCGCTGGCCGCCGGCAATGCCGCGGTGGTCAAGCTGAGTGAGGTTGCGCCGCGCGCCGCTGCGCTGATGGCCGCGCATTTGGAGCATTACGTCGATCCGGAGGCAGTCATCGTCATTACCGGCGGTCCGGAAACAGCTTCGCAACTTCTCGAATTCCGGTTTGACAAGATTTTTTTCTCCGGCCAGAGCCGCGTGGGCCGGATCGTGATGGCCGCGGCCGCGGCTCACTTGACGCCTGTGACCCTCGAACTGGGCGGGAAAAATCCGGCGCTCCTTGCCCCCGATTGCCCACTCGAGGTCGCCGCTCGGCGCATTGCCTGGGGCCGCTTCATGAACGCTGGCCAGCTTTGTGTGGCGCCCGATTATGTCCTGGCGCCGGAACCGCTGCGTCTGCCTCTGATCGCTGCCCTGCAACGGGCCATAAAACGCTTTTATGGGCCCGACCCGCAGCGCAGCGACTCCTTTGCGCGCATTGTTAATCAGCGTCATTTTCAAAGGTTGCTGGCGCTCATGCACGATGGCCGCATTGCCGTCGGGGGCCAGTCGGATCCGGCCGACTTGTATATTGCGCCCACCGTGCTTACCGATTTGCCCGGCCATGCCGCGGTTCTCGAAGAAGAGATCTTCGGCCCCATACTGCCGGTTGTCGGGTACGCAGAAATCGAAGATGCCCTGGCCTTTGTCAGGCAACGGCCCAAACCGCTGGCGCTCTACCTCTTCACCAGGAATCGCAGGTTGCAGCAACAGGTGATTCGCGGCACAAGTTCAGGGAGTGTTGTAGTAAACGACGTCCTGGTCAACCAGATTGTCCCCGGCCTTCCCTTTGGCGGCGTCGGCAGCAGCGGGATGGGCGCCTTTCACGGCCGCTACACGCTTGACGCTTTTTCCCATGCCAAAGCCGTGGTGCGCCGGTCGTTCCGCGCCGATATCGACGCGCGCTATCCGCCCTTCAGCGAGATGAAGGACCAGCTTTTGACCTGGCTGATTTCCCGGTAGATTTTGCTTTGCGAGCGGCGGCGCCGCGGCGGGCCTTTCTTTCTCCGCGGAGTGAAGAGGCACGGCCGCTTAACGTCACGGAATCGATGAGCAGAGAAATCGCCGCCTTTAAAGAAAGCAGGACGCGGGCACGATGCGGCTCGGGGAGGGTGAGAGCGAGACGCGTGGTGGCGCTGGCTGTCTCGATTGCGATCAAGGCGCAGTCGTAAACGGCGCTGGGGTTCGATCCGGGATACATCTTCTGCAATGCGCCGGCGATAACTCGGGCATTTTGAAGTGTGTCCTCGACATTGAGCGCGCGCAGCTCGATGGATGCGGCGACGCAACTCCATATTTCGATGAATGCGGGGTTGGAGGCCTGCAGCTCGGCCATCCGATCAATAATGATCCCGATCAGGCTGTTCGACTCATTCTTGCCTTCCTTGATGGCGTTGCGTATGCCAACGGCCAAAGTCTCGGAAATTGCGGACGTGTAACGAGTCCACATCTCGCGCACAATGGCCAGTTTCATGGGGAAATACTGGTATACCGAAGCAATCGGCATCTTGGCCTCGCGCGCAATTTCGCGCATGGAAACTGCTTCATAGCCACGCGCTGCGAACAGGCGAAGAGCGGTTTCCAATACGCTTTCAAATCGGGCCTGGCTGCGCTCCTGGCGTGGGATCCGTTTGACTTGCGTTCTGCTTTCGACATCGAACATCGATCGTTTCTTCATGTGATTGGCCCGCGTGCGCAATTTCGCTTCCCGGCAATCGAACCTGCCCCGCCAAATTTGTCTATGAATTGCCACGGTACGGGTATTCCGCTCCGTTGCTCCGACCCCGCCGGGTTTCTCAATTTCTGCGCAGAATCGGCGTATCGCTCATCAAATAGACCATACACCATCCGTCAACAGTCAAAAGAAGCGGCCATCCAGCAGGCACATCTGGCTCCAGTTCTGCAGCAGGCACCCACGCGTCCGTGGCCTGGATCTGAAAGCCGGCGGATAGCGGTAAGCAGAGCCGGCTCCTCTATTGACATATGTGACTCATGCTCATATTATGCAGACAATTTTGCGGAAACAGTTTCCGCACTTAGGATTGCTTTGCCGGCCGCGCGGAACAGCGCTCTTCTCGGCCAGGGCGGGCCGGATTTGCCGGCGGGTGCGCGTGTTAAGCGCATGCTGTTCGAGGAAGAGCTGCGCCTTTTAATTTAGCTTGAGGGACGAGCCATGGTGGTCGGGCACCACAACCGATTTGCACTCGCCGTCGACCTGGGGACCACGGGTTGCAAATCTGCATTGGTAGCTCCTGACGGAGCCGTCCACAAGTGGGCCTTCCGTCCTGTTCCCTTGCACCTCGTCGATCAGATTGGCGCTGAGCAGGACCCGGAAGATTGGTGGAGCGCATTCCTCAGCTCCGCGCAGGAACTCATCGGTTCTTTGCCCGCGTTGGACGGAGAAATCGCCGCCATTTGTTGCTCCTGCCAGGGAGAATGCATCATCCCTGTCGATCGGGACGGCCGTCCCTTGCAACGCGCGATGTCATGGATGGATATGCGTGGGGCCGAGATGATTCGCCGCCGTGCTGGAAATCGGGCGTTTTCCGTGGCCGGCTACGGCCCCATGAAATTGCTGCACTGGATCCATCGCGCCGGCGGCGCTCCGGCTCTCTCGGGAAAAGATTCTGCGGGACACATCGCCTTCATCAAAGAGACGCGGCCGGCCATCTACGATCGAACCTATAAGTTTTTCAATGCCCTCGACTATATGAACCTGCGCCTCACCGGCCGGTTCGTCGCCACGGTAGACTCGATCCTTACCTCCTGGGTCACTGACAACCGCAACGCCTCCAATATCCGCTATGACAAAAAACTTGCTGGCCAATCCGGCATCGACTTGGAGAAACTGCCGGAAATTGTCCGCTGCACCGATGTGCTTGGCCCTCTTTGCCCTTCGGCTGCTGCACAGCTCGGGCTGCCGCGCGACACGCCGGTAGTTGCGGGCGCCGTGGACAACTCCGCCGCAGCCATCGGGTCCGGGGCCATTCGGGATGGTGAAGCTCACCTCTATCTAGGTACGTCTTCCTGGGTGGGCGCGCATGTCCCCTTCAAGAAGACCGATGTGTTTGCGCAGATTGCCTCTGTGCCTTGCGCTATAAGCGGGCGCTACCTGGCCGTCGCTCTACAGTCCTCAGCCGGCTCTAATCTTTCTTTTCTGTTCGACAAGATCCTCTTCCATCCCGATGAGTTCGGCACGGAGCGGCCGTCCGATGTCTATTCCATTTTGGAAATAGTCGCGGCCTCCGTTCCGCCAGGCGCTCGCGGCTTGCTGTACACGCCCTGGATCTTCGGAGAACGCAGTCCGGTCGATAATTCGAGTTTGCGGGCCGGTCTGCTCAATCTATCCCTCGAGCACTCTCGCGCAGACATGATCCGCGCCATCCTTGAAGGCATAGCTTTGAACACGCGCTGGATGGTCACGCCTTTCAATCGTTTTCTCGGCAAGCGGCTCGGCCAAATCACCATGGTCGGCGGAAGTGCGGCCTCTGACGTCTGGTGCCAGATCTTCGCCGACGTACTCGGCATTACCGTTCGGCAAGTCGAGTCTCCTATCCAGGCAAATGCAGTGGGAGCGGCTCTTATCGGCTTGGTAGGGATCGGCGCTCTATCTTACGACAATGTCCCGGAGATGATCAAAATTCGCCGCACCTATCTGCCCGATTCTGGACGCAAGGCCATTTACGACGATCTCTTCGATGCTTTCAGACTTGCCTATCGGCGTCTGGCGCCGTTGTACCGAAAGTTGAATCTCTCCGGCAAGGTGCGCCCATGAACTTCGATCAACCCCGTCGCGAAGTGGTTGCAACCTGTCTGCAATTGGCCGATAAAGGATATCTCGCGGGAACCGCCGGAAACGTCGCCTGCCGCATCGACACTGAGCATTTTGCCGTTACCCCCACAGCAACCGACTATTACGTCATGAGGCCGGATGATATCTGCGTGCTCCGCCTGGACAATCTTGTGTGCGTCGCCGGAGACCGACGGCCTTCTATCGAACATAGGCTGCATGCCCATCTTCTTCGTGCGCGACGGGATTGCCGCGCCAGCATCCATACCCATCAGCCCATTGCTAGCGCCTATACACTGTTGGGGCGCGCATTGGACATTCAATGTCCGGCGTATCAACTCCCACTGGGGCAAGAGGCTGCCTTGGTGAGCTACGCGCCATCGGGCACTAGCCGGCTGGCGTCGAAATTGCGAGAGGCGATTCGGCCTGAAATCAATGCCTATCTACTGTGCAACCACGGCGTGGTCTGCTGCGGTCCCACGCTGAGCGAAACGGTGGCCAGGTTAGAAACTCTGGAGTTGGCCTGCGCCGCCTTTTTTCGCGATGCCATCGTTGGCCGGGCAAGCCTGGGTAGCGATCCCTCGTTGTCCGAGGTTCTGAAGCAGTTACTCAACTGCGAAGATTTGGAGTGTGTGCAATGATGACACCAGGCACTACTCTGCCGTTGTCGGAGACCGATGTGTCGAGTTCCACGTACGGCATTTCAGAATGGCCCGACACCAAAGACCTGTACGCACGTCTCGCAGAACTTGTGAAGCAGCCGATGCGGCCCATCCGCCGCGGAAAGATGGAGGCCGTTCTTCAATATTTCGAACAAAAGTGCGATCGGTCGCGGCATCTGGCAGAGCAGGCGAAGCAATTCATTCCTGGCGGCATACAACACAACCTGGCTTTCAACTATCCATTTCCGCTGGCCATGACCAGCGCCAACGGCGCCTGGCTAACCGATGTCGATGGGAACCGCTATATCGACTTTCTCAAGGCAGGAGGGCCAACGCTGCTTGGCGCCAACGATGCCACAGTGCGCCGCCAAGTGCACGATCTCCTCGACTCTTGCGGCCCCGTAACCGGCCTGTTCCATGAGTACGAGGTCAAGTTGGCCGAGTTAGTCTGCAGAGCGATGCCTTCCATCGAGATGCTGCGGATGCTGGGCTCCGGGACAGAAGCTGTGATGGCGGCGCTGCGCCTGGCGCGAGCCTATACCGGCCGAAAATGGGTGATCAAGATCGGCGGCGCATACCACGGCTGGAGCGACCAGATGGTGTATGGCATGCGCATTCCCGGCACCGGGCGCAGAGAGGCCGTCGGCATTCCCCGAGCTTGCACAGCTTATACCCAGGAACGATTCCCGAACGACCTGGACGCTTTGCAGCGAACCCTGTGGATCAATCGGCTGAGAGGTGGTACTGCCGCAATTATCGTCGAGCCGCTGGGGCCGGAGAGTGGCACCCGCCCTGTGCGCCGGGACTTCAACAGCGGATTGAGGAAGCTCTGTGACGATTTTGGCGCCCTGCTGATCTTCGATGAAGTCGTAACCGGCTTCCGCGTGGGCATGGGTGGTGCGCAGGGATATTTTGGCGTGAAGCCAGACCTGACCGTGCTGGGAAAATGCCTCACCGGCGGTTACCCTATGGCGGGCGGCATCGGTGGACGCCGCGACGTGATGATGTTGCTGGCGGGCGGCATTGGGAATACTTCGAAGCGGGCCTTTGTAGGCGGAACTCTGAGCGCCAATCCGCTCTCCTGCGCCGCCGGTTATTTCGCCATTCAAGAGATGCAGCGAGCCGGCGCCGTAGTGAAGGCTGGACGCGCGGGAGACCGATTGCGTAAAGGGCTCGGCGAAATCATTAGCCGTCTGGGTTTGCCGTTTGTCACGTACAACCTGGGCCCCATCGTCCATCTGCAAACTTCGGGCGTCATGCTCATGAGCATGCGCAATCCTCTCAAAGTGATGAGAGAGGCAGAGAGCCGCAAGCACATGCTGGAAGAGATGGGGGCGGCTTTCACGGCGCATGGAGTCATCACTCTGGCAGGCAGCCGTATCTATACCGGGCTTGCCGATACCGATGCGGTGATCGACGATGCGCTGAGCCGCTTTGAGGACGTGCTGAAGCTGGTTTGATTGGGGGCGAATGTGCTGCGAGCACAGATTGAAACGCAAATGCTGGAGGGATGCCGGCGGCTTGCCGGTAAGGGATTCTTCAACACCCCGGGTGACAGCTTTTCCATGCGCATTCCCGGCAGCACGGAGATGATTCTCGCCACCGGCCATGAGGATTGGCGGCAGATTGAAATCGCCGATTTCCACGCAATTTCCCTTTCCTCAAAAGAACGTTTAGATGGACTCCACGCATCCATCTACCGGGCGCGTGCCGATGTTGGTGCAGTGGCGATTTCCAGCCCCATGGGCGCACGTCTGCTGGCCGGGCATGGTGGTCTTTTGCCGCCCATCTTCGATGAACAGATAAGGCATCTCGGTCCACCTGCCGGACCCCTGTGCAACGAGGATACGCATGAACTTATAGCAGGAAGAGCATGCAAACGGGGCGCCAATGCCGCGCTGCTTGGCGAGCGGTTGATCTGCATGGGAATGACCTGCGACCGCGTTGTTTTCAACACCGAACTTTATGAGAAATGCGCGCGCGCCTATGTCATAGCCAAAGCATCCGGCAGCCCCATCGGGCTTATACCGCTTTGGGTTCGGCTGATCGCAAACCGTCGCCTATTAAAAGACGAGCGTCGCGCCGCCCTAAGTTATCGCAACGGCTGTATTCCTGAGGGCATCGATGCATATTGAGATCAGCCACAAACCGGTGCGCGCAGGCTCGATATCGCCGAATCGCATAAAGGATCATAACTCGGGAAGGATTACCATGCTTATTTGTTTGCGCGTACACAACAATCTTCAACTTCGTCTTATAGTAGCGCGCCTTGCTTGTGGCCTGTTGCTTCTTCTCGCCAGTTCTGCCGCCGGCGCCGCGGCTTCCGCCGCCAAACCAATTCCAAGAATCGAGAAGACAGGCAACTCTATCCGGCTTCTTGTTGATGGCAGCCCGTATCTGATGCTGGGCGGCCAGGTTCACAATTCCGACTCGTCGAATGCCGATGACCTCAATCAGGCTCTGGATGTACTCGCCGCCTGGCATGCCAATACCGCCGAAGTGCCCATCTATTGGGAGACGATTGAACCCAGGCCCGGTCAATTCGATTTCAGCTCCATCGATCTCGCCATTCAGGCCGCACGCAAGCGCGACCTGCATCTTGTATTGCTTTGGTTCGGCACGTGGAAAAATGGTGAGAGTCAATACGTGCCCGAGTGGGTGAAGCGCGACCGGCAAAAGTATGTGCGCGTGCAGGGCCCGCGCGGGGAGGAGACGAAAATCATTTCTCCTCTTTGCCGCGCCGTCATGATGGCCGACGCGCATGCGTTCGCTGCGGTGATGCAGCACGTAAAGAGCGTCGACCGGACGGAACGCACCGTTCTGATGATGCAGGTGGAAAACGAGCCGGGGCTCATCGGCGTGGACCGGGACTACTCAGATGCCGCCAACCGCCTGTTCGACGCACCGGTGCCCAACCAGTTGCTCAGCTACCTCGCGAGCCATCGCCGGCGACTTTCAGCGCCCATGGCCGTGGTGTGGAGCAAATCGCCGCAGTCGGGCAATTGGAAGCAAGTCTTCGGTGAGCTGGCGCCGGAGGCATTCAGCGCATGGCTGGTCTCGAATTACGTGAATACCGTTGCGGCTGCCGGCAAGCAGGAGTACCCGCTGCCCATGTACGTCAATGTCTGGCTGATCGAAGGAGTTGAGCGTGCAGGCATGTGGCCGAGCGGCGGCGCTACCGTGAATGTGATGGACATCTGGAAGGCGGCAGCGTCTGCCATTGACATCCTGGCGCCGGACATCTATTACCCCAAGTTTTACGATGTGGCCGCGCAATACACGCGGCCCGATAACTCACTCTTCGTGCCCGAGACGAATTTCAATCCCTACTTCGTTGGCTTTGCCTATACCACGTTTGGCGATTTCAACGGAATCGGTTTCAGCCCTTTCGGGATTGACGATGCTCAAAAAGGTGGACGGGCAGCAATAGTTGGCGCGGAGTTTGAGGACACCTATCGCGTGCTGCGGCCTCTGCTTCCACTCATCGCCCGCTACCAATACACCGGCAAGCTCCACCCCATCCTGCAGGGACTGGCAAATGGAGAAGACTGGAAGGAGTCCATTCGCGTGGGTAATGGGTTGGCTGCAAACATTGACTTCACTGCCACGTTTGACCCTGTAAAGGGCAGGGCCAGCGGCATGATCATCGAACTGGCGCCCGACGATTTCGTCATCATGGGCACCGGATTCGATGTAACCTTCCGCGAGATGGAAGGCCCACTCCGCGATGCGGAGCTGATTTCCATTGAGGAGGGCACCTTTCAGGGCGACCGATGGGTGCCGTCTCGCCTTTTGAACGGCGACGAAGCACATGTATCGTTGCCTGAAAAGTCCACCATCTTGCGCGTGCGAGTCTTGCGATAGTTGATCGACGATAAGATGAAGAAGATTTATAGGAGAGACCGCTCTATGAAACTTTTCCCTTTTTGCCCGGTTGGGTCGTTCTCTGTTTCTTTTTCTCGCTTAATAAGATCCGCGCCCTCGCTCATCGTTTTGGCCGTGCTGGCCTGCGCCGCTTGGGCGCAAAATTCTTCGCCTGGTCCCGCTGCCAGTGTCCATCCGCTCATTGGCACTGGCACCGGTCCAGGAGGGAGCATCAACTTGTTTCCCGGCCCGGCAACGCCTTTTGGCATGGTGCAGCTAAGTCCCGATACCGAGGACCACGGCTACGGCTACCACTATAATGACCCCTTTGTGGGCGGTTTCAGCATGACCCACATGAGCGGTCCCGGCTGCCCCAATGAAGGTGATGTATTCTTCACCGCCACAACCGGGCCGATCCACACCACCAAAGAGGATTTCGCATCGCCATACTCGCACGCCATGGAGACTGCCAGGCCGGGCTACTACCAGGTGCGTCTGCTGGAGTGGAATATCAACGCCGAGTTGAGCGCCACCGACCACACCGGTATCGCCCAATTTACGTTTCCCCCCGGCCAGCCCGCGAACATCCTGCTTCCCATCAGCCAAACGCTGAATTACACCACCGGCGCTTCGGTCCAGGTGGTCGGCGACAACCAAGTCCAGGGCTACGTCGAGGACCGCGCGTTCTGTGGCAGCCAACGAACCTATAAGGTCTACTTCGTCATGACCTTCAGCAAGCCGTTCTCGTCTTACGGCACATGGACTGGAGCCAAATACGGCGGACCGGGGGCCATCGCCGCAGGCAGCCGCATCGCCGAACAGTCCGGCCATGAGGAATGGGTAGGCGCGTACGCCACGTGGCCGGCCGAGCCGCATGCGCAGACCATCACCGCAAAGATTGCCATCTCCTACGTCGATTCCGACGGCGCCGAAAACAACTTGAAGACCGAAGCTGCCGGCAAGGATTTTTCCGCCATCCGCAGCCAGGCGCAGGCCGCATGGAATAGAGCGCTGGGCGTAATCGACGTCTCCGGCGGCACCGAGGCCGAGCGCACCGTCTTCTACTCCGCGCTCTATCATTCGCTGCTGATGCCCAGCATCTTCAGCGATGCCGACGGCCGCTACCTCGGCTTCGACGGCCAGATTCACGCCGTGACTCAGGGCCACGCCGTCTACGCCAACTATTCCGGCTGGGACATTTACCGCAGCGAGATTCCGCTGCTGGCCATGATCGAGCCGCGGCGCATGGAAGACATGGCGCAGTCCGTGGTGCTGATGTACCAACAGGGCGGCTGGGTGGGGCGCTGGCCGCAGATCAACCTCTATACCAACGTGATGGCCGGCAGCCCGCTCACCGTCGCGCTGGCTACGGCCTGGCTCGACGGCCTGCACGGCTTCGACATGACTGCCGGCTGGGATGGCATGTTCAAGGACGCCACCCAGGCGCCGGCGCCCGGCCACCCCTACACCGGCGAGGACGGCATCGACTGGATCAACAAGCTCCATTACGTGCCAGACGACAAGATCGGTTATGGCTCCGTCTCGCAGATTCAAGAGGACGCCATCGCCTACGCGTCCCTCTACCGCGTCGCCGTTGATCTGGGCAAAACCGCCGAAGCTAAGACCCTTTACGACCGCGCCCTCAACTACCGCAATGTCTTCGACCAGGACGATCGCTTCTTCCGTCCGCGCGACTCCAACGGTCAGTGGTCTCCCAACTTCGATCCCGCACAGGAAGACCATGGGTTCATCGAAGGCACTGGATGGCATTACCAGTGGCTCGAGCCCGCGGATATGGCGTGGGTGGTCAATGCCATGGGCCGCGGCCTCTTCAATCAGCGTCTCACGGAGTTCTTCAACTACCCCGCACCCGGCTGGTACGGCAAGTACTACAACCCTTACAACGAAACCGACCTCGAAGCACCCTTTGCTTTCAACTTCTCCAGCCGGCCGTGGGAAACGCAGCGCGTGGTCCGGCGCGTTCTCAATGAGAACTACACTGACGATCCCAATGGCATCCCCGGCAACGACGATTGTGGCGAGATGTCCTCATGGGCGGTGCTGAGCATGATGGGCATCTACAGCGTAGACCCGGCGAGCCTGGCCTACGAATTGGTTGCCCCGGTGTTTCCGAAGGCGGTCATCCATCTCCACGAGCCGTACGCCGGCAAAACTTTCACCATCGAAGCCGGCGGCGCGGCGCCCGGCGCGGCATATATCCAGAAGGTCGAGCTCGACGGCCGCGCGCACACGCAGAACTGGATCTCGTTCAAAGCCATCTCCGCCGGCGGGACATTGCGCTTCGTACTCGGGACCACCCCCAATCGGGCATGGGGCGCCGCGCCGGCCGATGCGCCGCCTTCGTTCAGCGAAGTCCAGCCATGAAATGACACGGCGCTGGACTTTTCTCTTGCAGGATGGTATTCGGCCGCAGGTCGGCTGCGGCCTCGCAAGGATCGCTGACCCACCCCTCGACGAACAACTCTTCGCCAGGGGCCGCGCACGCGTTCTATCTACAAACGCGATTTTCGACACTGTTTCCACGCTTTTCGGCCATTTTTGATCCACGGGAGCGATCGCGAAGAGTTGACTTGCCCCGGAGGCATCTCCGCAGTTGCCTTTTCCATGCTCGCACACGATTGAAGCAACACCGTCCTCATTAACAACCCCTTAACCATCTCATCCGATTTCTCACCCTTAATCCTTCTCCGCGCGTTCCTCGTGATAGGCATCACGGACAGCGCTTTTGATGAAGATCAAGGATAAGTTACGGTTTCGTGGTCCAACCGTGCACATAAATGTCTCATGGGCGGTCACCCGGATTCCTTCCCGCTGAGCTGGTTCAGAGCGGATCAGAAAGGCTGAAGCAATGCTTACCCGGCGGCGGTTCGTGACGGCCAGTGCCATTGCAGGCGCCGGTCTAGCCGCAGGGTGCGCTGCTCGAAAGAACTCGGCCTGGGAATTTCTGAGCGAAAAGGATGCGCGGACCTTGACGGCGATCTGCGATCAGATCATTCCTGCCGATGATTTCCCGAGCGCCTCGCAAGCAGGTGTGCTCACCTATGTTGACCGGCAACTGGTCCGCCACTTCCAGCGCTTTCAGAAGGCCTATATTAAGGGCCTGAACCACGCAAATCTGTTAAGTAGAAAGCGCTTTTCGCTCGACCTCGCCGAGGCAACACCGCAACAGAAGCTTCAGATCGTAAGCGCAATCGAACAACAGAATCCAGAGTTCTTTGAGCTGGTTCGGAGTCACACTCTCCAGGGATATTACGGCTCCCCGCGCCATGGCGGGAATCGCGAAGGCGTGAGCTGGCGCATGCTTGGATTGAGCGAGCCGCCGATACGTGGCAGCGCACAATACGATTTAGCATCAGGATCACGGCCATGAAGCGTGTCAACGCTGTGGTCATTGGCGCAGGCGCCGGAGGCGGCATAGTCGCCAAAGAACTGTCGATGGCGGGACTTAGTGTGGTTCTGCTGGAGCGAGGAAAGTGGTACACACCATACGATTGCCGCAAGGACGATCTCCGCAATCAACGCACAGCCGTGCTGGGCAATGCATTCGGACCTGAGGACCACGGAAATCCTCGCGTGTGGGTCGACCCGGCGGGCGCAGAGCACATCGCACTGCCCAGCGATGGTATCTATCAAAACAACGCAGCCTGCGTAGGTGGAGGGACGTTCAGCTATGGCGCCATGGCTTGGCGCTATCTGCCGCAGGATTTCCGCATGAAATCCACTTATGGGAGGCCCGAGGGCAGCTCGCTGGAAGATTGGCCCATCGGCTACGACGACCTGGAGCCCTTTTACGAAAAGGCGGAGTACGAGATCGGCATTTCAGGCGATTATTCCGGCACCCCGTTTCACGGTCCCAGACGGCGCCCGCTCCCCATGCCGCCGTTGCCCCCGAATCGCGAATTCGAAATCCTGGAACCCGCCGCAAAGCGCCTCGGCCTGCACCCCTTTCACATTCCCATGGCCCGCAACGCCGTACCGTACAACGGCCGCGGCTCATGCATGCGGTGCCGTTGGTGCGTCGGATTTGCCTGCGAAGTGGACGCCAAGAACGGTTCGCAGAACACGGTAATTCCCACCGCCTTGTCGACAGGAAATTGCGAATTGCGTACGAAGTGCATGGTGAAGGAGATCCTCACTGATAATGGCGGCAGCGCGCGCGGCGTAGCATACTTCGACGCCGATGGGCATTTGCAGGAGCAGCCTTCCGACATCGTCGTGGTTTCAGCCTGCGCCATTGAATCGGCCCGCCTGCTGCTGAATTCGAAGAGCCGCCTGTTTCCCAATGGTATGGGAAATCGCTACGACCAAGTGGGCCGGAATTTACAAGGCCATCACTATACCGGAGCGGTGGGTTATTTTGACTTCGATACCTACGACGATATCGGCCCCGGAGCGAGCATCGCCGTCACCGACTATAACCATGGAACGCCCGGTCTCTGCGGCGGCGGTCTTCTCGCCAATGAATTCATTCGCCTGCCCATTCAGATGATCGATCGCATGCCTTCGGATACGCCGCGATGGGGGCTGGGACACAAGCGGGCCATGCGCGATTTCTACAAGCGGAACATCGTCGTGATGGGGCCGACCCAGCAGATTCCTGCCGCCGACGCCAGAGTCACTCTCGACTCAACGGTGAGAGACAAGTGGGGCTTGCCGGTGGCGCGCATCTCCGGCAATGTCCATCCCCATACCTTTGAAATTGGCAAAAAACAGGCAGATCGCGCGGCGGCGTGGCTCAAGGAGACAGGCGCCGTCAGCATTTCGCGATTCGCGGGCAAGGGCGTGCTGGTGTCCGCCGGCCAGCACCAGGCCGGTACTTGCCGCATGGGCGACGACCCGCGCAGCTCGGTGGTGAACAAGCAATGCCAGATTCACGATGTCGATAATGTGTTCGTCATTGACTCCAGTGTTCACGTGACGAATGGCGGATTCAATCCCGCGCTCACCATCATGGCCATCGCTTACTACGCTTCTGAAGCGCTGCTCCGGAACTGGAAAGGCACGCAATTCCGGTCATGAAAAGATGGCTGATCATCTGCGGGTTTGCGATCTGCTCCGTTACTCTCCTGGCAGTCGGAGTTACACAAGGGGCGTCGCTCTACTACGCTGCCGGTCATGGAGCCGCTTGCGCAGATTGCCATGAAATGGCTGAGTATGCAAGCGCGGTGCACTCTTCTCCGCATGACAATGCCACGTGTACAGACTGCCACCAGGCCAGCCTCTTCACCAGGCTTCGCCACATCCAAGTCCATCTGGCCGGTAGCGCGCCGGAAACAATCCGGCTGCGCGAAGTCGACGTGAGGCAGATGATTGCGAACTGTAAGAGCTGCCATGAGCACGAATATGCGAGTTGGCGCGCCGGCCCGCACAGCGCTACTTATACCGAGATATTCGCGGATCCGGCACACATCTCGAAGCGCGGTTTAATGGACGACTGCTTTCGCTGTCACGGAATGTATTTCGACGGGGCGATCCGCGACCTGGTTCAACCCCAGAACACGCGTGGTCCTTGGCATCTATCCCATCCGGAACTTGCCGGCCAGCCAACCATTCCTTGCCAGGCTTGCCATTGGATACACCGGGAAGGCCCGCCGGAAACCAAGCCGCCCGCGCGAATCTCCGTTGCAGGACCGATCGTCCCCCAGTCTCTGGGATTCTTTGATCGGCGGGAGGGTATGCACTTCGCTGCGGCAACCCTCGCGATTCCTACGCTCTACGATGGCCCCCGGCAGCTCAAGGCGAGCCCGGATCAGCGGCAGGCAATCTGTTATCAGTGCCACGCGCCTCGGCTACCTGAAGCGAATAGCACGGCCGCGGCCAACCACTGGGGACCGCAGGCCGGCTCAGGCGACGATCGCACCCCGATGGGAGTTCATGAAGGCCTCAGCTGCTTCTCGTGCCACAATAGCCATAACGAGAGCGCGCGAGCCTCGTGCGCCACGTGTCACCCGGAGATGTCACACTGCGGCCTCGATGTGGAGAAAATGGATACAACTTACGCGAATCCCGCGAGCAAGCATAATATTCATTGGGTCAAGTGCACTGATTGCCATCAGCACGGACTACCGCGGGTGAAGTGCGTCGTCACCGTCGCGGCACGATGAGTCCTTTACGCTGGGCGGTTCTCGAATTAGTCCAACCGGCTCACGCGCCCTCGAGAATACGCCGGACGGCCGTAATGAGTGCCCGGCTCTAGATCGGCACCCACTCAGTACAGCGTTGGGAATGCAACCGTCAGTGTGAGAGACTCTTTATTTGAAGGAGTCGATTTTGAGTTTGCCCATCGGCCGCGGATCCATGCTGGCGGTCGCTGTTGGTGTGTTTGCCAGCTAACCTTTATCTCGCGCGCAGCGGTTTTGATTTAGCTTTCAGGAATCCTCAGGATGACTTGGTCACGATTAGTTGCTTCGGCTGCCGTCGCGTTGAGCGCTTTGTTTGTCTGTCTGATTGATGCGCAGAATTCTACCGCGCGCGGAGCAGCGACGGTTAATCATCCGCTCTCCCTCCAAAGAGTAGCAGCGGACTGGAGCACATACAACGGAGGCGTTGACGGCGATCACTTCTCTTCGCTAACTCAGATCAATCGCGCCAATGTGCGAAATCTGCGGCTGGCATGGATTTACAACACCGAAGAGCGTGGAGATCCCCAGGAACAGGGAGGACTTGAAACCAATCCTCTGGTTGTTGGCCGGACAATGTTCGTGTACACTCCGTCGCAGAAGATTGTGGCGCTCGACGCAGCGTCAGGCAAGGTTCTCTGGACTTTCGACTCGGGCATTTCTACCCAAATGCCCAACCGCGGCATGTGCTATTGGACCGATGGGAAAGATAGCCGATTGCTGGCAGCCGTGGCCGATCACCTCTATGCTCTCAACCCGAAGACAGGAAAACCCATCGCCAACTTCGGAGAAGACGGAGCCGTCGATCTGCGCAAGAACCTGGGAGAAACCGACTACACCAAGACCTTCGTCGCCATGACTTCTCCCGGCATTCTTTACAAGGACCTGATCATCGTTGGTTTCCGCGCACCCGAGGAAGAACCTGCGGCACGCGCCGATATTCGCGCTTACGACGTGCGCACCGGCCGGCTGCGGTGGACGTTTCACACTATTCCCCACCCCGGTGAACCGGGATATGAAACCTGGCCTCCAGACGCGTGGAAAACCACTGCCGGGTCCGCAAATAACTGGGCGGGAATGGCGCTGGACGTCAAGCGGGGCATCGTCTACGCGCCCACAGGATCTGCTGTGGCGGACTTCTACGGCTACGACCGCTTGGGAAATGACTTATTCGCCGATACGCTGCTCGCGCTTGACGCTGGCACGGGCAAGCTTCTGTGGTATTTTCAGGGCGTTCACCACGATATCTGGGACCGCGACTTCCCTTCCCCGCCTGCATTGGTAACCGTGAAGCGCCATGGGCGCTTGGTCGATGCCGTCGCACAGACGACGAAACAGGGTTATGTTTTCCTTTTCGACCGCGTGACCGGAAAGCCTCTCTTCCCCATCCAGGAGCGTCCGTTTCCACCCAGCGACGTGCCGGGCGAGGTCAGTTCACCAACGCAGCCCATCCCGCTGGCGCCCGCACCCTACGCGCGTCAAATGCTGACTGCCGATATGCTCACTGAGCGCACGCCTGAAGCGCATGCCTGGGCAGTGGATCGGTTCAAAACTTTCCGCAGCGGCGGCCAGTTCGTCCCGTTCTCGGTGAATGAACAGACCATCATCTTTCCCGGGTTTGATGGAGGCGGTGAGTGGGGCGGGCCGGCAGTGGATCCTCGCAGCGGCGTAATTTATATCAACTCCAACGATGTGGCCTGGACAGGCGCCCTGACCCTCAACACGCGCGGCAAGAGCCCTGGCGAAGATACTTATTTGAGTCAATGCTCAGGATGTCATGGCGAAAATCGCCAAGGCTCGCCGCCCGCGTTCCCATCGCTGCTTGGCATCGACAAAACTCTCGGCGCATCAGGCATCACCAAGGTGATTCGGGAGGGTAAAGGAAGAATGCCGTCCTTTCCCAACATCGACGACGCGACTCTTAGAGGCTTGATTACATTTCTCCGTACACCGCCGAGCGCCGTCTCCTCTGGGACGCCTGTTGCGGCCGGCAATCGCAATGAGAAGACCGGCGCCGCTCTCTATGACATGCATTGCGCCATCTGCCATGGCGATGACCTGGCTGGCGGGCCATCGAATTATCCGGGCCTTATCGGCGTCCGGAGCCGGCTGTCTGACCAGCAGATTGCAGCCATCATTCACAATGGCGAGGGCCCCATGCCGGCCTTTCCTGAACTCGCCGCCGCCGCCACTGAGGCTCTTCTGCGCTTCCTCGGCCCCGCGCCCGCGCAGCTCTCCGAAGACGCTTCTTCTAAGAGAGAGGCCACTCCGATCGATGGGCCTCCCGAGGGAACGGCGAAATATCGTTTCACCGGATATCGCAAGTTTCTCGATCCCGATGGCTATCCTGCGATTCTTCCGCCATGGGGCACGCTGAACGCCATTGACCTGAATACCGGAAAATATCTTTGGAAGATTCCATTTGGACAGTATCCGGCCCTCGCGGCCAAGGGCATGGGCAATACCGGCTCGGAGAACTACGGCGGTCCGATTATCACGGCCAGCGGTCTTCTCTTTATCGGAGCGACCATCTACGACCACAAGATTCGCGCCTTTAATAGCCAAACCGGCAAATTACTTTGGGAGGCAGACCTGCCATACTCTGGCGTGGCGACGCCGGCTACGTATATGGTCGACGGCAAGCAGTACATCGTGATCGCAGCAAGCGGCCAGCGCGATCCTAAACGTCCGCAGGGAGCCGTCTATGTTGCTTTCACGCTTCCTTGAGAACTCCCCATCTGCGTCAACTGGCGCCCGCGTCTTCAGTCGTCCTTGGCAGTTCCGCTGATCCCCAGCCGCTCCATCCATCCCGCAAGTTCGCGCGCATCGGCGCTGCCGGCCGCCTGCGTCGCGCGCACATTCATCCGCTCCTGTTCGGCGCGGTTCTGGCTCAGTTTGAACTTGCCTTCGATCCGCTCAATCGTAATTCGGAACCCCATAATTCCGGCCAGCATGGCTCGCCGGTAACCCTCCGGCATGGCACGCCATCTCTCTCCATACGCTGGCTCATGCGTCGCAATCAATCCCGCGAGCAGCGCATCTTTGGTCCCATCGTCCTCAACCAGCACCAACTTGCCATAGGCATGGATCGCAATGTAATTCCAAGTCGGAACCGAAAGCTCTTCCACATAATTCGTCGGCGAAACATAGCTGTGCGGTCCGAGAAACACCACCAGCGTCTCGCGTCCTGCCAGCGCCTGCCAGTGATGGTTCGCGCGCGCAAAATGTCCCTCCAGCAGCCCGTGCTTACCCTCGTCCTTCACCACCAGCGGCAGATGTGTAGCCGTCAAGCTCCCCTCTGCATCCTGCGGCCCAAACAAAATCGCAAACGAATATCGCCGCATCGCGTCCAGCAGCACCGCGCGCTCATAAATCTGATTGAATCTCGGTGTGTACACTCAATCCTCGATCCGAAAAAACGCGCCGGCGGGAAACCCATCGCCGGGGCGCGCCCCAACCTGTTTTCGATACGTCCCAAGATATCGGTAAACCTGAAGGATGAGCAAGATCGTTCCGAATCCAGAGTGCGGCTCCATGCCCGCCGGCGAGCTTATTGCGGAAATGGATCGTCATCGTTTGACCCAGCGCTGGCCCCGAGAGCGCGCATATCGTGAAAGATCTCGCGCCTTCGATTGACGTGGTTTGTGTTCCGGAACGGGCCCGCACGCTCGAACCTTACGGCCAGGATCCGTGCTTTAACGCTCAGATGACGGTCGCAGAGATTAAAGCCTGTTATTAACCTTGTGGCAAGTCGCGCAGAATCAATAGTTTACAGAGATTAGGCTGAACTCTATTTTGTTCACAAGTGCTTTTGAATCAGTAGATTGCAAAAAGTTAATAACAGGCTCTAAGGGAATTCAAAGCCCAGGGCAATCGCACTTCAAAAACCGCAATTCTCTTGAAGGACTCCTCTTCTTCGCTTTGCCGTTGTCAAGGCCTTGCCAAGGCCGCATCGGCCGCATCGCGCTCATTGGGCGGAAAATATATTTTCGCCCTTCGTTGCGGGTTAATTTCGCCGTTCCGCTATGCTGTGAAGAATGCTCCCAGGCAGGCGCTCATGGACGCTCCAGAATCCGGGGCCGGCAGGCGCAAAAAAGCGCAGGAAAGTTAAGTTTTCTCGCACAAATCGGCAGGTTAATCGCACCCGAAAACGTATCCAACCATCAGAAAACAAGGAGCTTCATGGCAAAATCCCATACACCCCCCCGGGGGGTATATATGAACCTGAAATCAACACCACCGGTGCACCAATTCCAAATGCGATTGCCCTGATTCAAAGCCAAGGCCCCATTGCGGATGCCAAGTTGTACGCGACAATGAATCACGAGAGCAATCGCATGAAGGAAGACTCCCGTGTGGACGAAAGGACGCTTCAGGAAATTTACCTGCTTCCGTTTACAGCCGCCATTCGCGAAGCGCATGTAGGAACGGTCATGTGCGCGTATAGAAGATCAATGGAATCTATTCCTGCGAGCTTTCCCATGCCGAGGGGACGAAGATTCCGCGCCCGTCCGTCACCACTTGCGGAATGGTTAGCGGCTCTCGATCGCATGCTCGCAGCTGCGGGCGGTCTTGATGGCACGAAGGAAAGCAGCGGGGAAGTTGTCGGGGCATTTCCCGGCCCGTCCAGGGCTTTAGGTTGACTGCGCCGGCATTCGCGGCTTCGCCGGCGTGCGCTGACGAAGCACTTCGGTTTCGTAGCGGCGCACCGTCGCCAGCCATTCGCCGCCACAGGGTACGGTTTTGCTGGCGCAGTAGTAATCCCAAACCGCGGACCAGGGCATCGATTTCTCTTCTTCAAGCAGGGCCAGCCGGGTGGTAAAGTCAAACTCGCTCTCCGCCTGCGTGAGCGCCGGGCGCGGCTCCAACAGGGCCATCAGCAAGGCCTTGCGCATGTTGCGCGCGCCGATGACCCAGGCCGCCACGCGGTTGATGCTGGCGTCGAAATAATCGAGACCAATGTGCACCCTATCCAAGGCGTTCGAGCGCACGATCTCCTGCGCGATGGCGATGGTCGCGTCGTCGAGCAGCACCACGTGGTCGCTGTCCCAGCGCACCGGCCGCGAAACGTGGAGCAGCAACTCGTCAAGAAAGCACAGGCAGGTGGAAATCTTGTCGGCCACGCTTTCGGTGGGGTGGAAGTGGCCTGCGTCAAGGCAGAGCAGCGTTTTGCGCGTGGCGGCGTAGGCAAGGAAGAACTCGTTGGAACCCACCGTGCAGCTTTCTGTGCCAATGCCGAAGAGTTTACCTTCCACCGCGACCTTGTGATGGCGTCCGTCGACAGCAGCGAGGACTTCATCGAGAGCGTTTATGAGGCGCTGCCGCGGAGCGAGCCGGTCAGCGGGCGTGTCCTTGTATCCATCCGGAATCCAGATGTTCATGATCGCGGGGCTGTTCAATTCCCTGCCCATGTGCTCGCTGATCCGGCGGCAGGCTATGCAATGGTCGATCCAGAAACGGCGGATGGCGGCATCGGGATGGCTCAGAGTCAGGTTCTGCGCGCTCTTGGGATGAGAGAAGCACGTGGGATTAAAGTCCAGGCCGAGGCCTTGCCGCCGCGCCCAGTCGATCCAGTGCTGGAAATGGGCCGGCTGGATGGCATCGCGCTCTATGGGGCCATCGGCCTCGAGGTATATGGCGTGCAGGTTTACGCGGCTGCGGCCCGGGATAAGCGAGAGCGCCAGTTCGAGATCGGCGCGCAGCTCCGGCGCCGTGCGCGCGCGGCCTGGATAGTTTCCCGTGGTCTGGATGCCGCCGGTCAGTTGGCCATCGGGATTTTCGAAGCCTAGCACATCGTCGCCCTGCCAGCACTGCAGAGATATGGGAATGGCGTCCAATTGCGCCAGCACGGCGTCGGTGTCCAAGCCTTGATCGGCGAAGCGCTGCCTGGCGAGCTGGTAAGCATCCTGAATGGGTTTCTCGATCATGCCAATGCCACTCCTTTCACGGTTAACGTGAGGCCGGATGCGAGACGCAGCGAGACTCCGGAGGCGATGGGATTACGAGGCCATCCCCAGCCCGACCAGGTTGGCAGCGGCCACGATCACCAGCATTCCTGCCCAAAGCAGCCGCACCGGGCGTCTGCTGATTCCGGCCCACTCGCCCAGCGCCAGGCCCACAATGCCGCCGCAGAGAACATAGCCGCTCATGTGCAGCATCCAGTTCACGTAGGCCAGGCGCACGGGGATGTTGGCTGCGCCCCAGGCGTAGAAAAAAAACTGCAGATACCACATGATTCCACCGGCCGCCGCCATGCTGCCATTCTTTACCAGAACGGCCTTGGACTGCTCCAGGTCGCGGCGCAGCGACAGATCGGGTTTGAATGCCAGCCGCAGGAAACAGTAGCCCATATTTACCACTGCGCCGCCACCCATAATGATGACGTAAGACGGCAGCGCGCTATAGAGTGCGCTGACGCCAAGACCTAGCGCGGCTGCAGAAATGGGCTGCGCAGCGTCAATGGCGAATGACATGCCCGAGGAAAAGATTCCACACAGCACTGCCAGCACCAGGCCAAGCTTGAGGTTGAATTCCTGGATTTCGCCGCGTAGCTCGATCTCCTTCTGATGGCCGGCATAGGAGACCATGGCCACACCGAGCAATGCCACCAGCACGCCCGACATGGTCCAAAGCCCGCTGCGGCTCAGGAAAAGGGGCGCAAAGTGGCCGTGCATAAGCGGAGGCGCTAGCGTGCCCACCACGAGAGTGACGCCAATGGCCACGCCAATGCCCAGCGACATGCCCAGATGGCGCATGGTGAGGCCGTAACTCACATTGCCGATACCCCACATGGCTCCGAAGAGAGCAACCTTGAGGACGAGACTCGTGTCCAGCGCAGCGTAAAAAGCTCGGAAATCGGGCAGCAGAAACCAGCTCACGCCCATGGGCAGCAGAATCCAGGAAAAGAAGCCGGCCACGGCCCAAGTGGTTTCCCACGACCATCTTTTCACTTTCTCAATGGGGGCATAAAAAGAGGCGGCGCAGGAGGCGCCCACCAGGTGCCATGCCATTCCGGTTAGTATGGCCGGCATTCCTCTTCCTTTCAAGGCTGGCGCGGGCTTGGGATGCGGCCGCGCAACTGCAATGTGGCTGGAGTAAGCCCAAACCCGAACGCGACACCAAATCTCTGTTGAAGCTATGTGACATGACGCGACGCTGTCAACACAAAATCGCTTTTTTTGTGCCCATGATCTCGTTATCACGGGGCGCCGTGATAGGATTGCTGGCGCACTGAAAACCATCACGTGAGGGCGCTGAACGGAGACGGCCGCGCACCCGGTCAAAGAGCCGCGGCGAGGGACCCGCATGACTAGGACTGGACCGCAGGCGGCACTGGGATTGACTTTGATGGCCGGACTTTGGCTGTCAGGATGCGGCGGAGGCCTGAGCTCCACTCCGCCCCCGCAGAAATCGACGCCGGCAGTGACGGTAACGCCCTCAGTGAAGAGCATGACCGCAAATCAAGCCCTTACGGTGACCGTCAGCGTAAGCGGGAGCAACGGCACGCCTACCGGTTCGGTGATACTGAGCGCCGGCGCCTATTCGTCTCCGGCAACCACGCTGAGCAGCGGCAGCGCTGCGATTACCATTCCCGCCAATACGCTGGCAACCGGAGCTGTGACGCTCTCGGCCGGCTATACTCCGGATGCAAGTAGCGCCTCTATCTACAACAGCACTTCGGGAACGGTCACGGTTACGGTGCTGACCATGCCGAGCATAACCGTGGCTCCGAGTTCCGGTAGCATCACCACCACGCAGGCGTTGACGGTGACGATATCGGTGAGCGGAGCCGGAAACACGCCGACCGGATCGGTGACGTTGAGCAGCGGCAGCTATGCGTCCATGCCCTCCACGCTCAGCAACGGCAGTGTCCAGATTACGATCCCTGCGGGCTCGCTGTCTGTGGGAACCGACAGTTTGACCGCCCAGTACACGCCAGACACCACCAGCGCTTCAATCTACGCCAATTCCATCGGATCGAACTCCGTCAAAGTATCTCTGGACGTGCCGGTAGTAGCCGTGACGCCAGGTTCGAACAGCATTCCTACCACGCAGGCGCTGACGGTGACGGTAACGGTGAGCGGCGGCGGCACGAGTCCAGCGCCAACCGGATCCGTGACCCTGAGCAGCGGAACCTACACTTCCGGGGCGGCCACGCTGAGCAGCGGAAGCGCGTCGATCAATATCCCGGCCGGCTCGCTGGCCGCGGGAAGCGACACGTTGACGGCCAAATACACCCCGGACATGGCCGGCTCCGCTATCTATGCGAGCGCCAGCGGGACGAATTCCGTAACCGTCACCAGCGCGACTACGTATGTATTGACCGTCGATTCGACCGCGCCTGCGAGCGGGATCACGATCGGCGCTAGCCCGGAGGATGTCAATTCAAAAAGCAGCGGCGTCACGCCGTTCACGCTCACCTATAGCACCGGAACCCAGGTGACGTTGAGCGCTGGGCAGTTGGACGACGGCTATTCCTTCGTGTCGTGGACCGGGTGCACGTCCACGCCCAGCACAGGCGTCTGCGATGTCACGGTCAACGCCAATACCACCGTGACCGTGAACTACAACCAGACGGGCATCACTTCCATCACCATCACGCCCAACACGGCTACGATCGGTACCCAGCAGCAATTTACGGCCACGGTGAACGGCGCGGGGAGCTTCAGCAAGTCGGTTAGCTGGAGCTTGAGCTGCCCGGCGTGCGGCAGCTTGAGCGAAGGGGATTTCGCGTCAACGACCACCACGACTGCGCTCTACAACACGCCCTACCCGGCTCCGGCCTCGGTAACCATCACGGCCACCAGCACCCAGGACACGTCCGTGAGCGGAAGCGTGACAGTTGCGCTGAATCCGCCCGCGGCGTCCACCGGGCCGTCGTTGCTGGTAGACATCAATACGCCCAACACACCCGCCGAGAATCCGCATACCATCAGCCCTTACGTATACGGGATGAACGCGTACGCTCTCGATTCAGCATCCGAGAAGATTGCCGACCCCGCCATTTTGCGCTGGGGCGGCGACGACACCTCGCGCTACAACTACCAGAACGACATGACCAACTCGGCAAGTGATTATTACTTCGAGAGTTTCCAGGGCGCAGCCGCGATGTTTCCCAACTCCACCAGCAGCAACAGTTTTACAAGTTTCGTAGAGAGCACCGATGCTGCCGGCTCTGCAGCTTTAGGCACCGTGCCGGTGTTGGGCTGGGTCACCAACAACCAGCAGTACGCCTGCAGCTTTCCCGAATCTCAGTTCCCCGGACAGGAGGAATACAACGGCAACAACTGCGGCAACGGCGTGGAGGCGGATGGGACCGATCTCTACGGCAGCAACGCCATTGCAGCCACCACGAGCATTTCGGAACCGCCGCCGGATATTATGTCGAGCAGTACTCCGGGGCCCGGTTCCGCGAACCTGCCGTCATGGGCCGCAGGCACGTGGGCTGGCGAATGGGTAAATTCGGTGGTGAGCAATGCCAGCCTCGGCAACGGCGCCAGCGGCAAAGGCGTGGCGGTATGGGACCTGGACAACGAGCCGACGTGGTGGGACGCGGTGCATCGCGACGTGCATCCCGATCCCTTTACCTACGACGAAGTGACCAACGGCGACATCGGCACGGCGCTGGCCATCAAGACGGCCGATCCGACAGCGTTGGTGAGCGGGCCAGTGATCGACTGGTGGTGGGCGTACTTTTACTCAAAAGAAGATATTGAAAACGGGTGGTCGTCCGGGCCATGCTACCAGCCATGGAGCAATCCGACGGATCGCGCCGCCCACGGAGGCACGGCGCTGATGGACTATTATCTGCAGCAGTTCCAGCAATATTCTCAGGAATACGGAATCCGGCTGCTCGATTACGTCGACATTCACGGGTATTTTGCGCCGGATTATCCTGTCGGCAGCGGCAACTCGGTGGGTTTGACAACAGCGGGCGACACCCAGGAGCAGCAAACCCGCATGAACGGCACGCGCGTCTACTGGGATCCCACCTATACCGACCCCAACTACCCGCAACCCAATTACTCCGGCGCGCCGGCCGCGTCAACCAATTGCTCACCGCCGCTTCAGGCGCCGGAGCTGGTGCGGCTCCTGAAGAGTTGGGTAAGCAACGATTATCCCGGCACGCCCACCGATCCCACCCGGACTGCGATCGACGAATACAACTTCGGCGGGCTGGAATCGATCAACGGCGCCGTCACGCAGGCGGATATTCTCGGCATCTTCGGACGCGAGGGGCTGGACATGGGCGCATTCTGGCCGTCGCAAGCCTATGACACGCAGGGCCCGGGAAATTTTGCCTTCGCCATGTACCGCAACTACGATGGCAATGACTCTACCTTCGGCGACACCTATCTGTATGCGACCAGCACGGCCAGCGGCGGAGGCGACGGCGAAGGCCAGCTCGCGGTCTATGGCGGGCTGCGCAGCACGGACAACTCCATTACCGTGATGGTGATCAATAAGACCTACGGCTCGCTGACTTCGACCATCAGCCTGGAGAATTTTGTGGGCGGCTCAGGCCTCACAGCGCAGGTCTACCAGTACAGCAACGCCAGTCTGACTGCGATCGCTACGCCTGGCACGACGCCGGTAACGCCGCCCAGCGGAGGTGGGAATACGAGCACTATCAGCTACACGTTTCCAGGCCAGTCGATCACGCTGCTGGTGGTGCCGAATTGATTGACTGCGCCGTGAAGCGCTCACAGTTTACCTTGCGCCTGCCGGTTCCCGCTGTTATAGTCCTGCTTTGGCCGATCGCTTCATTTGATAGACGGCGCGTGAACTGGAGCGCCGCACGTGCGGCTGTTGCGACTATGGTTGGTTGCGACTGCGGTAGGGTTTTCCCTTTGTGGATTTGGCCAGGACGTGAGCAACCGCGTTGTTCCTGGGGAGTGGGATGAAAGTTTCTGCCGGCAATCGGTCGCAGAACCGGGCAAAACAGGATGAGCTGACGCGGGCTGCGCACCGCAAGCCGACCATGAGCGACGTGGCACGGCTGGCCGGAGTGGGCACCATGACGGTGTCCCGGGTGCTGAGCGGAACCGTGCATGTTACGGCCGCGACAGCACAGCGCGTACACACCGCCGTAGCGCAGCTGAAATACCGGCCCAATGAACTGGCGCGAGCCTTCCGCGGGCAGCACAGCCATTCCATCGGCCTCATTATTCCTTACCTCTACGATCCCTTCTTTGCCAATTGCGCGCACGCAGTGACGACCGTGGCCCGGGAACACGGTTATTCGGTTCTCATCACCACTTCGGGGGAGGACCCGGAGACGGAATTTGCTGAAGCCGAGCAGATGCTGCAGCGGCACGTGGATGGAATCGTGGTGATCCCGTCACGCTTCAAGCATACCCGGCTCACCCGGGCGCTCTTCGGCAGGACGCCAGTGGTCGCGTTCGACCGTCCTGTGCCGGACCCCACCATCGACGTGGTCCTGGTGCAGAACACGGCGGGCACGCGCCGCATCGTGGAGCATCTCATCGAGCACGGTCACCGGAGAATAGCTTACGTGGCGCTGAGCCGCAGCCTGTTTACCATCAATGCACGGTTTCTGGGCTACCGGCGAGCCATGCACGACGCGGGGTTGGAGGAGGATGCAATCTTCGATTGCGATTCAGAAGAGAAGACCACGCGCATCCTGAAGGAACGTGTGAGCGGGCCGGATGCGCCTACTGCGCTACTGACTTCTAACACGCTGGTGACGCGGTTTGTGCTGGGCGCCATTGCGCGGTTGGGCCTGAAAGTTCCCAACGATCTGGCTTTCGCGGGATTCGACGATTTCGACCTAGCGGAGTTCACATCGCCGCCCCTGACCGTCGTGCGCCAGCCAGCGCTGGAGATGGGCAGGGCGGCCACCAGCCTACTCTTCGACCGCGTTACGCGCGGGGAAACGCCCAGCACCGGAAACCGCATCGTGCTGCCTGTGGAGATCGTGTTACGCCGCTCCTGCGGCTGCAAGCACCACAATGCGGTGGTGATTCATTAGGTTCACGCCGGCGTTGCCGGCCCCCGGAAAAGCGGTCGCTTTGCGGCCCCTCATCCTTTCCGAGAGAAATTCGGGAAACCGGTCCTTCGATTTCACTTCGCTCAGCACGAAAACGCGGCTGGAAAACGGGATTCTCGGGATCGTTATCATTCTCGGCATCGTGAGTCGGCCTCTCCGTGAAGGGTCATGTGTAAACTGCAATGGCAGGATAGCAATGTTTGACTTAGAAAATCCTTTGTCTCGAAAATCCCTATCTTACTTGGCACAAGCTGTGGTACAAAGGATAGCAATTTCAAATCGTCTGGGAACGCTCTCATAGAATCGGGGATTCCGCGGCTGTGACAGATATGGGGCGATGGGTGCTGGTATTTGACGTGGGCGGAAGCCATGTGGCTGCCGCACTATGCCGGGAGCGGGACCTCCGCCTGGGCACGGTGGCCAGCGCGCCTCACGCGGACGTCGAGAGCGCTGAGGCCTTTGTGGACCTGCTTCACCGGCTGGGCCGGGATGCAGAAGCAGCGTCGGAGCCAGTGGAGGGGGTGATGCTGGCGGTGCCTGGGCCGTTCGACCTGGAAGCCGGTATCAGCCTCATGCAGCACAAGCTGCCATATCTCCATGGATTCCACTTGCGGAAAGCGCTGGCCGGGCGCCTGGGATTCGATTCGGCTCGGATTCGATTTCTCAACGATGCTAACGCGTACCTTCTCGGTGAGATCGGGACCGGGGCGGCGCGCGGATTTGAGCGTGTGATTGGCTTGACGCTAGGCACGGGCATTGGCTCGGCGTTTGCCGTGAGCGGCCAGATTGTGACCGGAGGGCGCGGCGTACCGCATGACGGCGAGATCTGGAATTTACCCTATAACGGCGCGACGGTCGAGGACTTCGTTTCCACGCGGGCCATCGTAGGTGCGTATCAGCGGCGTGTCGGCAGAACCTGCACAGTGGTGGATATCGCCTGGGCCGCAAAATGCGATGCGGCGGCAAGAGCGGCATTCGAGGAGTTCGGCCAGCAGCTTGGCCGAGTCATCCGCACCGTACTAGGCGAGTTCGAGGCGGACGCCATCGTGCTGGGCGGCGGCATCGCGCAATCCTCCGAGCTATTTCTGGAGGCGGCGCGCAGTGAGTTGCCACAGCGGCCGCTGGAATTGCGAATCGCAGAGCTTGGCGAGCGCGCGCCGCTGGTGGGCTGTGGCGTGGCGTGGTTCGCGGCCTGCGCTACGGCCATTCCGGCCGAGTCCGAATCGGCAGGCACTGTCGCGGACTGAGCCGCGAGCGCCGATCGAAGTCGTGGTTGAAGGTCTGGAGCATTCCGATGAAATTGAACCTGCATAGGAGAGATTGCCGGGCGGCATTGCGCCGCGCCGGCTGGTTGCCCACGGTTTTGATGGCGCTGACGCCGGCGGTGTCGCAGGCCAAGACAGTAGTGTTGTGGCAGACGGGATTTCCATCCGTGGCCAGCCAGCCGGTGGACCGCGCGTCCCTGGAGCAGGCGCTCAAGGAACTGGACGCGCAATTTGCGGACCTGAAGACGCTGGCCGATCCAGCTACGCTCGCCGATGCCGATCTGCTCATCCTGCCCTACGGTTCGGCTGTGCCGGTGATCGAGTGGAAAGTGATCGAAGATTATCTCCACGCGGGCGGAAATCTGCTGATCGTAGGCGGGCAGCCGCTGCGTGTGCCGGTGACCGAAGCGGACGGCAAGTTTGTGCCGGTCGACCCGCAGGATAGTTATTCGCGGGCTCTCGGCTTCCGTCACACCTACGACGTTCCGGTTCCCGCCGATGTCCATTTTGCGTGGAGGCACGGGTACGCTTGGTCGCAGACGCAGGTGCGCGCGCGGCGAGTTTTTGCCGTCGAGGGGCAGCTGGACGGGCTGGGTTACATGGTGAACGCCAAGGGCCAGTTGGTCGCCGCGCCGGTGATTGTGGCGGATCACCTCTCTGGACCGATGAAGGGCAGCCGCATTGTGGCGCTCGATTTCGATCCGCAGCCCGGCTACTGGGAGAGCGCGGATGGGATTGCGCTGCTGCGGCAGAGCGCGCTCTACGCGAGCCGGGGCGCGACGGCTTTGTCCATCGAATTGCAGTTCTCCGCGGTGCGGCCGGATGAACCACCGGCGATTACGGTGCATCTGCGCGAGGCCCACGCGCAACACGCGCAGCAGAATGGAGGCGCAACCCCTGAGGAGATCAAAGTTGCGCTGCGCTCGGAAAAGGCCGTGATGGATTCGGCCACGCTGCCGGTTCCTTCCGGCGGCACTGCCGATCTGGCCGCGCCGTTTACCAAGGCGCTGCCGGCGGGTTTCTATACCGTGACGGCGGAGTTGCGCGAGAATGGCCGGGGCGAGAATGACCAGCTTGAGGAGTTTTACCAGAATGGGTTCTGGGTTGAGGACGCGTCGGCGGTGAACGCGGGGCCGGTGCTGGGCGTTAAGGGCAATTTTCTCACCCGCGATGGCGTGCCGTTCTTCCCGGTGGGCACCAATTATTTCACGACCGAAGAAAACGGATGGGACTTCTCCGGGCCGCGCAATGCGTGGGTGTGGGACAACGATTTTGGCGACATGGCGGCGCATGGCGTGAACTTTGTGCGCACCGGCGTGTGGATGCCGAACGCGAGCTTCATTGAAGCCGGAACCGGCGGTGTGAATGAGCGCTTTCTGCGCAACCTGGAGGCGTATCTGCGCTGTGCGCAACGGCACAATATTGCGGTGAACTTCAACTTCTTTGCGTTCTCACCCAAGTCAGGAAGCGGGAGCGCCGGAAATTCTGCAGCTACGCCGCCCAATCCCTACACCGACGATGCGTCAGTGGCTGCGGAGCAGGCGTATGTGCGCTCGGTGGTGGACCGGTTCAAGAATGTGCCGTGGCTTTCGTGGGACCTGATAAACGAGCCGAGCTTTTCCAATCCGCGCCATATTTTCAGGGGCAATTATCCCAACGGCGACGCGAGCGAGACGGCGGCGTGGCGCAAGTGGCTGCGGCAGAAATACGACAACGATTTGCCGGCGCTGGCCAGCGCGTGGCGCGTGCCGGCAGCGTCACTAGGCAGCTTTGATGCCGTGCCGCTTCCCTTGCCTGCCGATCTTTCGCCCCAGCGCTACGGAAATCCGAACGAAGTGCGCGCCGTGGATTACAACCTGTTCGCGCAGGGTATTTTCAGCGACTGGGTGCGGTCGATGGTAACGATGATCCGTGCGACCGGGAGCAAGCAACTAATCGACGTGGGACAGGACGAAGGCGGCGTGAGCGACCGCGTGCTCAATCAGTTCTATGGTGGCGCGGGAGTTTCGTTTACCACCAACCATACTTACTGGCAGGATGACGCGCTGTTATGGGATTCGGTGGCGGCGAAACACCCAGGCGTTCCGAACATTACCGGCGAGACCGGCTACCAGCCGGTGTGGGAGCCGGACGGATCGTGGCGCTACGACGAGCTGACGGGCGCGAATCTCATTGAACGGAAATGGGCGCTCGGCTTTGCGGCCGGCTCGAGCGGCGCGCTGCAGTGGGACTGGGCGCGCGAGGCGGACTTCGGGATGCAGCGCAGCGACGGCTCCGCAAAGATTTGGGAAGGCCGCATGAGGGCCCTGGGCGCCTTTGCGCAGAAGGCCGGTTCGATGGCCACGGGGCTTACGCTACCTCAGATTGCGATCGTGCTACCGCAGTCGCTGCAGATGTCGGTAGCCAACTCGTTCGCAATCGAGGCGCAGAAGAACGCGGTGCGCGCAATGTACGGCTACGCGCGCGGCGAAGCTTACGCAGTGGGCGAGTACCAGCCGGAACTGCTTGGGCATCCGAAGCTGATCGTGCTTCCGTCGGCGATGTGCTTGACGAATGATGCTTGGAACGTAATCGAGCAGAGAGTGCGCGATGGGGCTGTGCTGTTGGTAACCGGTCCGTTCGACGGCGATGCGCATTGGCACGCGACAGGAAGGCAGAATACAGTGGGGTTGCCGTATCGAACCGAGGCGCTCCTTATCCGCGATCACCTGGTGAAGTTTCCGTTCGGCGAAGAGCGACTGATCTTTGGTGGCAACATGACGACTGTGTTGAACCGGGCGGCGCTGGCCAACGGGCAGGATTGGGCGGAGAAGCCGCTGGGCAAAGGCAAAATTCTGTTTGCGCCGTTGCCGCTGGAGCTGAACGACAACCTGCAGGCTATCGGCGATGCATACCGCTACGCGATGAAGGTTGCGGGTGTGACGCCGGTGTATACCACTACGCTCGACGATCCGGGCATCCTGATTTGCCCCACCCAGTTTCCCACCGCGACGCTCTACGTCATCACGTCGGAATCGAACCGGCAGCAGGTGAATTTCGTTGACCAGCGCAGCGGCAAGCGCTTCGCGGGAACGCTGGCCAGCGGACGCGCCGCCATTCTGTTGGTGGGGGCAGACGGAAAGCTGCTGGCCGCGTATAACTGGCCGAATCCGTAAGCAGGTTCTACTGCACTAGGGTCGTGATGCTCTGCGCAGGCAGCGTGTAAGTGAACTGGCCGCCGGAGACGGCAACTCCCGGCTCCGCCATCAAGCCGCCCGCCGACGTGGTTTGGTATGGCGTCAGCGATGTGATGTTCCCGTTCTGAAGGATGAACGACTCAGTGACGGCAGCGGTGTTCGCGTTGATGACCACAAGCACGTAATGCGTGACGCCCGACTGCGTGCCGGAATACGCCGAGAGATAGACGCCGGATTGAGGATTGGCTGGAGCCTCGTAGCGCACGTAGCCGGGCTGAATGAATTTAGCGAACTGGCCGATGGCGTAACCGTAATAGGTGGGCGACGGCTGCGCGCTGGTGTAGCAGCCGCTGCCGGATTCTCCTCCGCCGTCGTTCATGAGGCCGTAATTGACTCCATCGCATTCGTCGTCCCAAATCCACCACCACACATAGGCGTTGTATCCGGCTACAACCAGCGTGTTGTGGACTTCCTCGGCCGCGTTCAGCGCATCCGCGATGGTGGGTTGGGCGCTGCCATTGCAGCCTCCGCTGACCGGGCACAGATAGTGTTCGGTCGCCCACACATCCTTGCCGAAGCCTTCCGCTAAGGCGTAGGGTTGCGGATCGTTTACCGACTCCCCACTTGAGTAGAGGTGGCCGCCGATGATCGATACATTGGGCTCGGCACTGGTATCGTCCAGCGTCGGATTGGAAAAATCGAAGTTGAAGACCGCCGACTCCGGCATCATCAACTTTGTTGTCAGAGGATTTGGGTCACTGGAGGTCAGCGATTCCACAAAGTTGTCCATCTCCTGCGGAGTCCAAACGCAGGACTCGTAAGTTACGTTCTCCTCCGGCTCATTCTGCATCGAGATGGCATACAGATTCACGGGTGGCGCGTCGGCAGAGGCCATGAAACTGATGAAGCCCTCAAGATAATTGGCGTAGTCCCCGTAATGGTTTGGATCGAGATAGCCGCCACAGTAGTCGGTGCCTTCGGAGCCGCAACTGCTGGCGAATGCCTGGTTGACGGTCACGCCATCATTAGTGACAATGCCGCCAGCAAGTTTCCAAACGGCCGGCGGCGTCCAGGGCGTGGCGAACACAATTGCGTTGGGATTTGCGCTCTGCGCCTCCTGCGCGTTCGCAAGCTCGGCATCCCACTCGCCGGTCTCATATTTATATCCATATGCGCCACCGCCCGATGCCGAGCCTTCGGGGTCGATCCGAACGCGCAGGATGCTGAGGCCGAGGCCGTTGGTGGGATTGAACAAGGCCGTGGCCTGCTGCGTTGTGAGCGTGCCCAGCCACGCGGTCGAGCCGCCAAAGCCACGGATGGTTTGTTGCGAAATGGAAAAGTCGACAGTGGCAACGCTTGGATTGGCGCCGGTGGTGAAGGTCCACTGGTAGTTCGAAGCCAGCGCGACGTCAGCGGTGGATTGCGCGCCGGTGGTGATGGTGGCCGTGTACTCGGTGCTGTAGGCAAGGCTCGCGGAGGGAATAAAGCTGGCTGAGTCGGTTCCGGCAGAGTAGCTCACGATTCCACTCACCGCACCGCTGGGGCCGGTCAGCGTGAACGTTGAAGTCGAAATTGTGGTCGAGCTCATGGCCGTGCTGAAGTTTGCGGTCAGGGCCTGGGTGACCGAGACACCGGTGGCGCCGCTGGCGGGCACTGTGGATAGAACTGTGGGCACGGCCGCAGCCGTGGTGAACGTCCAGGCATAGCTTTGGGAGAGAGGGATTCCGGCTGAGCTTGTGGCCGCGGTGCTGATGGTGGCAGTGTAAGCCGTATCGTAGGCGAGGTCGGCGCTGGGCGTGAAAGTGGCAATCGAGTTTGAGGTGTTGTAGGTCACGTTGCCGGAGACGGAGCTGCCGCCCGCGGTCGTAAGCGTGAACGCGCCGATGACGCTCGACGAGTTCATGACCTGACTGAATGTCGCGGTTACGATGGATCTGGCGGCGACGTTGGTGGCGTTGTTGGCGGGACTAACCTCTGTGACCGCCGGCGGAGCAGCGACCGTCGTGAACGACCAAGCATAATTAGCGGCCAGCGCGGCGCCGTTGGAAGAGGTTACGCCGGTGGTGATGGTGGCCGTATACTGCGTGCCGTTGGCAAGCGGCGCAGAGGGCGTAAATGTGGCTACGTTTCCCGTGGTTGAATAAGTCACGGTTCCGGCAACAGACGCTCCGCCCGAAGCGAGCGTGAACGTGGAAGCGCCGAGGGAAGACGAATTCATGGGCTCGCTGAAAGTGGCCGTCAGCGCCGTAGCAATGGGAACCGCAATCACTCCGGTGGCCGGGGTGACCTCCGTAACTGTAGGCGCGGGCGCCTGCGCGGTGGTAAAGGACCAGGCGTAATTTGCAGCCAGCGCTGCGCCATCTGAGTCCATGGCGGCAGTGGTGATGGTCGCGGTGTACTGGGTGTTGAAGGCAAGATTTGCGGAAGGCGTGAATGTGGCACTGTTGCTGGTGGAGGAATAGCTGACGGTTCCGGCCACAGCTCCGCTAGGCCCTGACAAGGTGAAGCTGGATGCTCCAATGGTGGATGCATTCATAGCTTCGCTGAAGCTGCCATAAATGGCCGTCGAGACCGAAACCCCGGTTGCGCCGCTTGCCGGCATCACGGACGTGACGGTGGGCGCGACTGGTGGAGAGGTGGTGACGCCCGCACCGCCGCAACCCGAGACGATAAGCGCCGTCAAGAATAGGAGCGCAAAGAAACCAGAACGCATGCTTCACTTCTCCTTAATTCTCAGGCCAGCGCAGGTAACCATCCAGCGGTCCGAAGCCAGCGGCGCAAAATTCTTCCCGGAAGTAGCATCGACTAATTCGTATGTTGGCGCGTCAGGGACGCGCGCAAGCCCGGAGATTCGAGTTAGGGCCGATCCCCCTGTTTCGGTAGCGGAATCATAGCGAATCAGTTTACTTGGATGTGCCAATAAGATCGCATCGTCAGGAATTGCACTCACGGCTGATATTGAGCAATCGAGGCGCGTTAGCCTGCTCAACAAGTCAGCGGAAATTGTGAAAGCTCTCTAACTAATGTTGCTCCCATGGAGGTTCCAGAAAACTATTATTCAGACAAAAAGCACGCCGCTTACGCGGCGTGCTTTGTTTTGACGCTGGTGCTCTCTTCCGGCTTTCCTACTGCACTTGTACATTGACATAGAACGGCAAAGAAACCTGGTTTCCGCTGCCGTACACCAGAATGCCGTTGTCCGTCGTCGATCCGCTCCCGGGAACGATGCAGTTGTCACCTGCGCCGCCCGGCGAGGAGGAACATAGTGTGCCCACTTCGTTCGCCGTGATCGTCACCTGATAGTTTCCCGACGGTGTTGCGAGTGTGGCTCCCGAGGTCAGAGTCGTGGTGTTGCATGCTGTAATGCTCATTGCCAGCCCTCCCGCAACGACCATCAGGAAGACCATCAGGAACATCCGGCTCTTCTGGAAATCCCGGCGCCGGAAGAAGAGCCCAATCATTCCGAAGCCGAAGATCGCCGCCAAAGTGACCGACGTATCGCGAGCGTTCTGGCTGGTCGTGGTGCCCGCTGACACATTGGTGTAGAAAGTCACGGTCACCTGGGCCGGCGTGCACGACACCGAGCCGTTGGCAAGTTCTGTTGTCGTTGCCCCGGACGGACAGTTAATATCTGTCGCAGTAGGCACATTCGCGTCCGGAGTGGGATAGTAGAACGAACATTGGGTGCGCGGCGGCAGATTGTCGCAAGCCAACGACACCGGAAGGTTGGTGGCATTCAATTGAGCGTTGAGTCCCGAAATCCCCCAGCCCAGCATCGACGTAAGCGTCAAATTCATGCTGGCCGCGGTGCCGGCCTGCAGCGTTATCGTCGGGGCGACCGTCTGTGACGCCGAATTACTGGTTTGGGTAATTTGCACAATGGGGCCGCGCACCGATTGAAACAACGTTGATGTCGATCCGGTGAGACCCAGGAAGTTCGCGTCCCCGCTATACACCGGAGAGAGATAATGTGTGAACATCACCGGCGAATAAGTGACGTCTTGCGGCACAAACCACAGGCAACTTGTTGGGAACCCTGCCCCGGCGCTGGTAGCCGCGGTGGGACTGATGTTTAACACTCCCGCGCCGGCCTCGTCAGGACACGCCACGCCGGAATATCCACCCGGAGCCGTGTACCCGGCCAGAATGCAGTCTGCCGCACCCAATCCCGTTGTTGAGGTTCCAGGCGGGCAGCTTGTCACGTTGTCCATGATCGTGAGCGTCCCGGTAGGAACGCCGGCGGCGGTGTTTACATTCACCTGGAAGAGATACTGGTAGGGCTGTGCCGATCCATCGTACGGCGTCGTGCCATTGCCGGTCGACGCGATTACGAAGGGCAGGTCGATATCGGAAGGATCGGGGAACACAGGCAGCGCGAGGCCGGTAATCGCTGACTTCGCCACGTTCCCCGTGATCGTCTGGGTCGATGTGCCGAAGACCCTGTCGCCCTGATAAGAAATGGTAAAGTTGCCGGTCCCAGCCAGAACCGGCGCCAGGTCGAAGGTGTATTGTCCGCTGGCGTTCAGAGTTGCGGTCACAGTGTCGGTCACCGGATTAATCACCCCGGCGCCCGCAACTTGCGACACCGTCCACGACGGGTACGACAGCGTGACCTGCCCGGTGGGAGTTCCGGTACCGCTCGCTGCGGTTACAGTCACTGTAACCGGTGTATTGATAACCTGGGCGCTGCTGGCCACGCTGAGGGCCGTTGTAGAGTTGGACAGCGCCAACCCATCGCCTGTGGCATCGATCAGGATCGGTGAGTTCACGGCATTGCTCGTGACTCCGATTTCGCCGCTGAGGGGACCCTGCTGGCCGGGCCCGGGATCGAAGGTGATGAGTGCCTGGCAGGTTCCACCGGCAGCCACCGCGCTGGATTCGCAGGTGACGTCGGCAGCGGTAAAGTCGTCCGCATTGCTGCTCGTGTACCCGGTGACGCTTAAATTCGAATTGCCGGCATTGACAATGGTTGCAGTTGCGGTCGTGGACCCGGTAAGAGACGCCGGTTGGGGCAAAGGAACTGCACCGTCGAACGAGACGACGTTGACGTTCAACCCCGTGCCATCGGCAACATAGGCGTTGCCCTTGCGATCAAGGGCCACAGACATAGGATTGGTCAGAGTTGATGGGGTGATGGTGGCCACATTGTTAGGCGCCAGGGCGCCGCTGGTAAAAGGAATCCGCGAAACGCCGCCGGACTCGGCGATGTAGATGGCGCCGGAAGGATCAACCGCCAGCCCGGTAGCGCCGCTCAGATTGCTGAGCAGGGTCGCCGGAGCGCCGGTACCGCCGGTGAGTTCAAAAAGATTGTTTCCATCAGCCACGTAAAGATTGCCGCTGGCGTCTACGGCAACATAGGAGGGAGAGGTGAGCCCGGCAGTCAGGAAGGTTTCAGACTGGCCGAGGTTCGAGGTGGTAAATGCGCTCACATTGCTGATTTTGACAACGCGATGATTGTACGGATCAGCGACATAGAGATTGTTCACTCCGTCGACGGCAAGATTGAGTCCGGCGCCCAGGCCGGTAACCAGTGTGGTTTGTCCCTGCGCATGGAGGCAGTTGGTCGTCACAACACAGTCAAGCGCGGTCGCTTCGGGGGGTGTGTAGGGAATCTCAAAGACCTCGCCCAAGCTACTGTCGGCAATAAAGACGTCACCGGTGCCATCGACCGCAACTCCGGTGGGCGAGCTCAAGCCGGTTCCGATGGAGATAGGATTGCTATAGCCGGCCGGATACATCAGCACTTTTCCGAGCCCCGCATCTGCAACATAAACGTGACCGGAGGCGTCGACCGCGACCTGGCTTGGGTTCACCAAGCTGTTACTGGCGCCGATGGTGGAATCCGCGGCCGGCGAAACCTGGATGTTGGAACCCATTCCGGTGCCGTGCAGCACCATCGAAGCCAGGATATTGTTGCTTTTGTCGAGCATGACCAGCTTGGCGGAGAGGCTGCCTACCGAAGCCGGAGTGAAGGAGATAGTCTGGAGGCAGCCGGAGCCGGCATTGTAGGCGGTTCCGGTGGTGCAAGTTCCGCCGGTAATCGAAAAATCGGGTGTCGACACGCCATCTTCCACGATCTTGAAATTCTGAGGCGTGGCACTGCCGTTAAACCCGAAAACGACGTTTGTCCCCACGGATCCTGTAGTCCCTACGGCCGAAGAACCGAGTTCCGCATATCCGAAGCCGATCTTGGCCACGTCCGCCTGGCCGTTGGTCTGCGTCTGGGTGGTGGGAACGTACATGACATTGTGGACCATGTCGAGGGCAACTTCGCCCCGCGCCGGAACTGAGGTCAGCAGGACTGCCGACGAAGTCTGCGGAGTGCCCGCGGAATTCGGGATCATGTAGACGCCTTGTTGCGAGTCGCTGACGTACAGATTACCGGCCGCGTCGGTAATGACGCCGGTAACGGAGGGCAAGTTCGGATCGACGCGGGCCAGAGTCGCGTCGCCATAAACAGCGGTTGACCCCGATCCGGTTTCCTGGTATTGCCCATTGGTCGCGGTACCGGGGATTTCAAGGACGCCGGGCAGATAGCTGCTCTGCGTGTAATCCTCAACGAGATAGACGTTCGATTCCGGATCCTGTGCAACCGAGTCGGCCCACTGGGTCATTCCCAGAAGCGGTACCCAGTTCCATCCCGCCACCGTCGGATTCGACCACGCGCCGGTGACTTGGAGGCTCTGAATGTCTTCGCCGTTGTTGCCGCCGTGATTGGCGACGATTAAGTTGCCGTTGTTGCCGATAGCGATGCCCCAGGGCTGAAAGTAGCCGTAGTTTCCTATGATGCCACTGCCGGTCAGATCGGGAATGCTGTATTGCGCCCAGCAATTCGGCTCGTTGCCAGTTCCGGAATTAGTGCAGATATCGGTCGTGGGATTGGCGGCCGACAAGTCGGTAGATGCCCCGTCCGTCAGGCCGGTCCAGTTGCCGGCTGCTGCATTATAGGGGAACATCAACAGGGCGTTATTCCAGTCTCCCTCCAAATAGATGTTGTTGTTGGGATCGATGGCAATTCCCAGGTTCTGATTGCCGGAGAGCCCGCCGATGCCGCCCACCAATATCGCCGCTCCTCCGCCGGCAGGAAACTCGTACAAGGCGGCGTTACCAGTGTCAATTACCCACCAGTCCCCAAATGAATCGATCGCTGTCTGATAGATTTGCCCAAAACCAGTGGGGTGAGACAAGCCGACTGCGGAAGTCGCGGTCACCAGCGGCACGGTACCTTGGCCTGCGGCAACTTCACTCAGGCAGAGGCTAAACAGCATCAGCGCGATTGCAAAGCCGGCAAGCCGGCGCAGTGCGGTGAACGACGAGGTGGCCATTACATTCCTCCCGAAAAGAACTCGTATCAAACTGCCGCGGGTAGCCTTTGTTCACCCGCGGGTTGAGGCTTTCGCTTTCTTTCAGCTTTCCGGGAGCCGCCTCGAGCTCCCGGAAAGCGCGGTTTCGCTTCCCGGTCTGCGCAAACTTTACTGAACTGAAACCGGCAAGGTGAAGATGGGCGTTGTCAGCGAGCTCTGCGTCAGAGCCTCTGGGTTGTAGGTGATGATTTGCACGTTATAACTGCCGGCGGGCGTTGCTACCTTGGGCGCCGACGGCGGCGTTGAGTATCCGGCATTCGTGCAGGCGGTGATGCCCATGAACAGTCCGGAAAGCACCATCGCCACGCAGATCATGGCCATGTACCGAGTGAGTCTCTTGCGGCCGGCGATCAGGCCGAGCAGCCCCAGGCCAAACAGGCCGGCCAGCGACCAAGGCTCCTGCCTGGCGATGGACGCGGTGATGGGTCCGTTGGCAGCGACATTGGTGCTGATCGTCATTACAACGGTTGTGAGCTGCGGGCCGGTCGCAGTTGCCGAACTTGATCCCGATCCAGAGATGGCGGAGGTGGAAACCTCAAATTGGGTCGAGGAAAGCCCGGTAGGGAGAACGGTGAAACTCAACTTATTCAAAGCGTAGAGGCTGTCAGTTTGGGTCGCAGACATCGTGATTACCGCGCCTGCCGGGAAATTATTGCTCGCCGTAAGGGTCAGATTCCCGCCGGAAGCCGAGTATGCTGTAATTTGAGCCGTGTCCTCACCCACAGGCGAGGTGCCGGTGCTGGTGTTGGCGTAATTAAACGTGCATTCGGAGTACTCCGGCAAAGTGCTCACAGGGTTGGTCGCCGCCAGCTGGATAGGCGCATCGGCCGAGTTGCATTCCAGACTCACGCCCGAGCTCCCGAAACCCACCAGCGGCATGAGCGTCAGAGCCACCTGGGTTGGCGTCCCCGGCGTGATGTTTACCGTCCCGGAAGGCGCAGTGATTTGAATGCTTTGTACGATGACCTCGAATTGCGACACCACGGGTGTCTCCTGCATGTAATTCACATCACCGCTGTATACGGCCGTCAAGTTGTACACCCCGGTGTTCAGATTCGCCAGCGAGAAGGTAGCCACACCGTTGGCGTTCACCGCAACCGCGCCATTGATGCCCTGGGTTGGATCGGCTGGCGTGCAGGTGCCGTTCGCATAGGCCGAGCAGAAGCTGACGGTTCCCGTAGGCGTTCCCACAGGCGAGGTCACGACCGCCGATACATAAGCCGCCCCTGTCTGCAGCACGTAGGTACTTCCGTTGTAAACGGTCACGTAATTCGGATTCGCGGTGCAGCTCGTCGACGACGGGGCGTCGGGCAATAGAGTAGTCGCGTTCAAACACTGACTGCTCGTCATCGGCACCCCCAGGGCAATGGTCGGCACTGCCTGGGCGATGGTGAAGGTGGCCTTGACGGCGCTGCCGGCAAAGCAGGTGGATGTCGAACAGGTGTTCTGGGTGGCGCCGGCGGTCCCGTAGCCCCCGTAATCTGCGCTGACGGTGTAGGTTCCGCCCAGCAGGCCATTGTAGGTAAAGGTGACGCTGCCGTCACTGCCCAGTGCCTCGGTCTGCTTGGCCAGATTGCCGTTGGCGCTGCCCACCGAAAGCGTCACGTTACCCTGCGGTGTCCCGGCGGATGCGCAGTTCGCTCCCCCAGAGGCGGAGCAGACTACGGTCACCTGGATGGTTACGCACCCGGGATAGGTCAAGATGCCCGAGCACCCTGTGCCCGTCGCGGGAGCAACGGTAATCGCCGCTGTGGTCGCCGGCCGAAGATCCACGACTACATCGCCCGATACCGCGATATTTACGCCCGCCGCGGCATTCACGGCGTTGCTCACGACGTTGATGGATGCCGAGGTGGTGTCGGCAGCCGGCGCATCCAGTTGCATGCCGAGGTAGCAGGATCCACCCTGCGAAATGGGAGTGGACGAGCTGCAAGCCGGCGAGCCTTGAGTGGCCGATATGACCGCGTAATCGCTGGCGCTGGTCCCGGTGATGAGATCAATTGCCGGGTTATCGGAGACCTCCAGCGGCACGTTGCCCAGGTTGAGAATCTGCGCATCGACCTCGATAGGAACATTGGGATTGATTTCTACCCCTCCGTTGTTGAAGTTGACGGTGCCGCCGATGCCGAGTTGCGCCAAGCCGGCTGTCGACCCGGAGCCGTAATCGGCATAGACATTTTGGGAACCGTCCAGCGCCACGCCCCACGGTGCGGCGGGGCCGCTGCCCAGAGCGCTGCTGATCACAACCGGAGCGTTGGTATTCAGGGCCCCGGTGGTGGTGTCCCAGGGAATCCACTCCAATCCGTTCTCTCCTGCCACAAAGACAGAACTCGAGGGATCCACGGCAATGCCCGTCACTCCCTGGAGACCGGTGGCAAGCTTCGCCGGAGCGGCGTTGCCTCCAAATGGCATCGAGATCTCATACAGGTTGCCTCCATCGGCAACCCACACATTCCCTGAGGTGTCGGTCGCAATGGCGGTCGGACCCGTGAATCCAGTCCCCAGCGTTATCTGCGGGTAGCCACCGGAAACCATCAGCAGATTTGCCTGAGGATTCGGTATCTCGACTACCTGCTTGTTGGCCTCATCGGCTACGAACACATCTCCCTGGCCATCCACAGCAAGATTCAGGTTCTCTTTGCCCAACCCGGAAGCAATCAACGTTTGTTCCGAGGTGACCAGCTTGCCATCCACAGACGGAATCTCGTAAATGTTACCCGAGTCCCCTATATAAAGGTTGCCAACGCCGTCAACGGCCACGCCGGTAGGCGCCGACAGGGTGCCGTTCGTGTTCGAGATTTTGCCTGCCGTCGGGCTGGTCGTGCCTGCGGGATAAAACTCAATCGCCTTCAAGGCCGAATCGGCTACGTAGGTGTTGCCCCAATGATCGGCAGCCACTTGTCTCGGCGTGTTCAGTTCGGAGGCAAGCGACAGTATGGTGGGAGAAGAAACCACGGAAATCGCCGCACCTTGTCCAGTGCCGCTCACGTAGGCATTGCTCCCGGGAATCACGCCGCTGGAGTTATTCAACTCCGCTTCGGTCTCCACGGTGCCTGCCGAACTGGAGTTCAACTGGAAGTAATACGGACACCAGCCATATTCGGCGCTGGTCTTCTGTTCGGCGCTGAAAGCGGGATACGAAGCGCCGGACTGGCAGGGCTCGACCGGTCCCGGATTGGTCGGCGGCGGGTTGTCTAACAGCGGGTAATTAGCGACGTTCTGGAAATTGGCGCTGCTCGGGCTCTGCAGAGAAATACCACCCGGGCTGCTCAGCGTGGTGGCCTTGTTGAACATGTAATAGAGAGCCTGGGTCTGATTAAGAGTGACCGTGGCGGATGTCGAGCCGCTCGCGCCGGCGGCGATGGTGCTGGTCGAAACCTCGAAAGCGGAACTGCTCAAGCCGGTCCCCAGCACTTCGAAGCTGAGTCCATTGAGCACATAAAGAGCATCGCCCGATGGCGCCGAGATGGTGACGATCTCACCTTCCGTGTAGGAGTTGTTCGCAGTCAGCGTCAACGTTCCGCCGCCTGTCGATACCGAGTAGGTCGAAATCGGCGTCGGCGTCGCTCCGCCCACCGGCGTTGACCCCAGATTGAGAGCCCCGGGCTTCCACACCACCATGGTCGAATACACACACGTTGCCGTCTGGGTTTGCAGGTCCGTCGAATCGCACGACGGGCCGTTCACGCCGCTGGGATACCAGTTGTTGTTATAACTGGTGGCAATCCAAACGAATCCTCTCGGATCGACCAGGGGAGCGAATCCGCCGTCGACCGGCGATACCATGACCGTATCGTTCCAAACCAGGTTGGGCGCGGTCGGCGTGCCTTCATTGGGAATCATGTAAACGCCATCTGCCTCCCCGCCGTACGACAGGTTGTACGCGCTGCCGTAATACATGTTCCCCTGCGGGTCAATGAACATTCCGGTAATGCCGTCCCAGCCGCCGCCCTGGTCGATGCGTGGCAATGCCGATTCGGCTGTCCCGGTGCTGTCGCCCACAATGGTGCCTTTGGCGATCTGGGCCGCGGTAATCTCACGGATACCCTGTACGTTGTCCGGATAGGCGCCCGTGTTTTCGACAAAAAACAAGTCGCCGGCATGGTCCACGGCCAAATAGGTCGCGTATTCCTCAAGGCCCGTGATGAGAGCGGTCACATTGCTGGCCACGCCCGCCTCGTTCACCGTGAACTTGTAGATGTCGGCCGTGGGATCGCTTACGTAGAACGTGACGCCGTCATCGGCCACCTCGAGATCCTGCGACGGGATCGCCTCTGTCTGGCCGCTGCTGTTCACGTAGCTGGGCGCGACCGTCCCGTTCTGCCCCCAAATGTCCGATTTGTTGAAAATCCAGGTTCCCGCGCTGGGGCTGTAGGGAACCCGGCAGAACTGGACAGCGGAACCATAGCGGTCCGTCACATAGAGGTTGTCCCATTTGTCGAACGCAATAGCCGCGTTCCAGTAGGAGCCCTTGTACTCCAGAGCCGAGCAATCGGAGGCGTCTTTATTGCTCGGCTCGGGCTCCACAACCACCGATGGCGTCGATGCGCCGGGCGACATCTGGTAGATCACGCTGGCAGCGGAATCCAAAAAGAGGACGTTACCGTAGGCCGGAGATCCAGAATTCAGGTCCTCCTTCATCGAGTAGATTTGAACCCATTCGCCCGTGCTGCCATGACTGAAGGGAACGACCGAGCCCACAGAAACCGGAGCCGGCGGCGTAATCGGCAACTGGGCCTTGGCGGCAACGCCCGGCAACAGGCCGGCTAGAAGAACCAGGCACGCGGTCCGTGCAACCCTGCGAAACATGACTGCAGATTCGATGGCCATACATTCCCTCCACAAGCTCAATCAGAAACCCCGTTACGAGCGGTTTGCTTACCGGCCCACTTTCGCGGCTCGGAAGTAGGCGGATGCCGCACTCCTTGATTTGCCCGGCCGACCGGTCCGCCCTCGCCGGTCTTTTTCCGGTCCCTTCCGGGCGCCGCGTCCTGTTCACGCAGCGGTCTCCGGACTGGAACCCATCAGAACGTATACTTGGCTTCCATCTCCACCAGCCTGCTTCCGACCTTGATATTCGCAATACCGAAGTCCTGGTACTGAAGCATGCTTTGCGTCAGCGGCTGGCCAACCTGTCCTTCTGAGAAGCCTAGATTCAGGTTCGTAGTGTTGTTGTTGTTGAACGACACCAACGGGTGGTTGAATACGTTGAAAGCGCCCATCCGCAACTGCAGGGTCTTGCCTTCGCCCGCAGCGAAGTTCTTCAGCAATGAAACGTCGTGATCCATGTATGCCGGACCGCGCAGGTAGGGCAGGCGAAGGGCCCCGTTGCTCCCGGGCTCCGGTATCCCGAATGCCAGCGGGTTGATGTATTGGTGCGCCTGTGTGCCCTTGGGATTGACGCCCTTCACCAGCGTGGGCATTAGCTCCACATCCGGCGTACCCAGCCACACAACCGGATTCATGTCCGTCGTGCAGTACTGGGTAGTGAGGCCGTAAAGTCTGCAGGTGCTCTGTCCGTCCTGATTTGCCTGCGTTGGGTAGGTAAGCGGGATGGCAGTGGCGAAACCGCCGTACCCGAAGCCGAAGTTCTCGCCGTTGATCGATGCCTCCGGGACTCCGCTCATGACCTGCGAGATTCCCGAGAGTAGCCAGCCGTTGGAAAGCTCGGAGAAGAACCAGTTTCCGCCCTTGTAGCGCCGGCCCAAATCCAGCAGGTAGTGAATGTTGAACACCTGGGTGCGGTCGTACGGCACCGGGTTGTAATCGTTGCGCAGATGGACCGGGTCAACAAGCTGGTTGTTGTACGACGCTCCCGTGGCCAGGTTCTTGGCGAAGGTGTAATTGGCGCCCCAGGTCATCATGCCTGCAGCTTTGTCCCACTCGATCTGCGCGCTGTTGTAATTGGAGTAAAAGTCGTGCTTGAGCTGGTAAATGTGCTGGTAAAACGGGTACGGGCGGTAGGAATCGTATTCCGGCGTACCCAATCCTCCGATGCCGTCGATCTCGGGGTTTCCGTAAATAGCCTCCAGCGCAGTGGAAAGGCCTGGATAGGTTCCGGGGATATTGAACATATTGTCGTTCGTGCCCGCCATCATGGGATTGTTATTGGCGGGGCAGCCCGTCTCAATACCGCAAATGACGTTGATATCGGAGGCGCTGTTGTAACTATTGTTGATGTTGTACGACCCCAGGTGAGCGCTTTCATTGCCCACGTATGCGACGGCCAGGTGCGATGGCCCCATGCGCATGAATCCTACCCTGGGAATGCTCTGGTCGATTCCGATGTTGAATTCGTAGTAGATGGGGCGAACCGTATCGGTCGGCGAAATCACATAGGCGCTGAAATCGGGAGGCAGGGTGGGCGACTGGCTGTCGATCTCATTGTAGGTCAGCGCTCCTACCAGGTTCGAAGTCTCGTATCCCTGGGCGGTGGCCGCCGCCAGAGCATAGGGATTGAACTGTTCCTGGTTGCGGTACATGCCCCATCCTCCGCGCAGGACGGTGCTGTTCTTGCCGAACATGTCCCACGAAACTCCTACCCGGGGAGTAAAGTATATGGTCGGCGGCGAATTGACAGAATTCGATACGCCGCTCTTTTGTGAATACCACGTAATGCCCGGGTCGGCGGTGCTGGCGCAGGTGCGCGTATAGCCCCCGCACTGCTGGGAATAGAGACTGTCTGAGAATGTGGCCAGGCCGTTCTTCTTCACATCCCACCAGGGGCCGAGATGCTCGAAGCGCGCTCCGAAGATCAAGGTGAGATTGTGCAGCTTCCACGAATCCATGGCGAACCCCGCCATGGTCGTGTAACGCATGTCGACAATCGGCGTGGAATTGGTCTGGGTAAACGAATCGGCATATCCCTCGTACATCATCGCCGTGGGGTTGTAGCAGCTTCCCAGGTAAGCCGCGCCGGAGTTGCGCAGGTTGCCGGAGGAGTTGGGGTTCTCGCAGCCGTTATATGGCGCCTGATTGGTCGACGAGTACTCGAAGTATGCATTGCCGGGGTTGAAGGTGTACTCGCCTTGAGGATAGGAGCCGCCGGTGTCCGCGTCACCGTTGTAGGTCCCCGTCTCGTAGTAGCCGCCAAATTGAAGAAAATGATTCTTCAACTGCCAGCTCACGTTATCCTGCAGGATGGGATCGACCTTCTTGGTGTGAATCCGATTTTGGTAGAAGCCGCCAATCATGGCCACGTTGGGATAGCCATTTCCCCCTCCGCTGGCGATGGCTGGGACGGAATAGTCGTCATTGTTCTTGTACATGCCCACGTAGTTGAATCCGACGCCGCCATTATTGATGGCGCTGTTGCTCCCTCCGATGCCGAACCGGTACACCGCTAACGGGTCACCCATTTTCCCCGGCAGGCTCACGAACGACATCGCCGCCTCGAGTTCGTTGGTCACGCTCGTTCCAAAGAAGCGCGTGTAACGGGCCGACAGCACATTCGATACGTCACCGCTGGTGATATCTCCGGGATAAGGTACGGCGCCGGTCGGGAAGTTGGTCGAGCCTAACGCCACCGGGTCCTCATCGATTTCCCTCTGCAACCCGTAGACGAGGAACAGCGTGTTGTTGGGATTGATCGTGTACTGCAGCGTGGACCGGAACACGCCCCCGTTCTGGGTCTGCTGGAGCTGCTGAATATAGTTGTAGCCAAATGGATTGGTGAAGGGATCGGCGTTGGGCGCCGGGAACCAGTTCACCAGCGCCACGCCGGCGCCGTTGGCGTAGGGGTTCGCATTGTTCCCGGAAACCGGTGTTCCATTGGGCAGGAAGTTGTCGGTATAGCACATGGGCTGAATGGCGTTGGGATTGGCAGCGCCGTCGGGACGCGCGCCGCAGAGCTCGGCATCGAGTGACGCGGCGCTGAAATCGCCCTGGCGCTCGGCCATGGTCGGCACCCACGCCGAGATCGCCTGCTGATCGGCCTCGAACACCTGGTTGTAATACTCGAAGGCGGCAAAGAAGAAAAGCTTATCTCTGCTGCGGTTGAAATCGGTAAAAGGAAGAAGCAGCGGGCCCCCGATCTGAGCGCCCGGAAACAGGTACTGTTCGTTGGGCCGCGACTGGCGCAGGTAGTTGTCGTACCAGTCGTTGGAGTTCAGCACGTCGTCGCGTCCCACAAAGTAGCCCTCGCCGTGAAACGTCGAGCCGCCCGTCTTGGTCGAAGAACTGATCAGCGCCGGCCCCTTCGCATACTCCGCTCCATACGAAGAGTTCGAGGCCTTCAGCTCGGATACCATCTCGATGTTCATTTCCTGCACCGAACCAGAGTTGGTGGCGATATCGGTGAGCGAAACGCCGTCCGTGACAATGGCGATGCCCGTGACTCCGGAGCCGTTGGCGGAATAAGCCGAGGTGGGACCGCTCAGTCCTTGCACGGCGAAGTTGTATCCGGGCCGGTTGAAGAGGCCCTGATTGCCGGTGGACATCGAGTAGCCCGGCAGCATCTTGACCAATTCGCCGGCGTCGCGGCCGATAATGGTCAGCGTGTTCAGGTCCTTGGCGGTAATGATGTCGCTGCGCTCGCCTGTATCCAGAGCCGCCAGGTTCGAGTCCACCTGGGCTTCGACCGTTACGGCGGCCGACGCCGACCCCACCTTCAAGCGGATGACGTCGTCGTAGCTCAAATGGTCGCCGGCGCGCACTGGGAACGGCTGAGATTCCCAGGACTCAAAATTGGGGGCCGACACCATGATCTTGTAACTGAGTGCGGGGATGACGCCGGCAAATGCGAAGGCGCCGTCGCTGTTGCTGGTCGTGGTGTGGGCCAATCCGGTGGCCTGGTCGGTCAGCATGACTGTCGCCTTGGGAATGACGGCGCCGCTGCTGTCCTTCACGATACCGGTCACGTTGCCCGTGGCCTGTCCGTAGAGCATCGTCTGCGCCAGCAGGAGTCCTGCGGCAAGCATCACCAGCAACGAGGCAGTCGGCCTGATCCCTGAAAAGAACTTCATAGTAGTCCCCCCGTCGGCTACATTCCGTTTACTTCTGTGAGATCCGCATCCAAGCCTCGCGCCTCTACTTAAGCCTTTGAGCGCTCAGACGCAGATTTCTGTTCTGCATTGATGACAGGCAATTCTGCGACCTGCGATTCCAATCTGTCAAGCGGAAATTTGGCGCTAACTGCGAATGGGATCGATACCGCGTTTTGGGCAGTCATTTTTACTCACCGCCGGGCGGTGTGAGAGTCCCTTTAGCGGGAAGGCGCTTGCCCACTGAAGAGACAACCCAGCCTCACCAACTCTCCTGAGTGTTGAACCGAGAGAGTGCTTTGCATCGGCCCTCAAGCCGTGTCCCGGTTTCTGGTTGCAAACTAAATAGCCAGATTTGTGCCTCAGCCATGAAGCCACATCGGGACCTCATTTGGCAAGAGAAAAGCGATTTGGTCAAGATTTTATTTCTCCGGCCCGCATCTCTTGGCGGCAGCGGCGCAGACCACCCGCCCTTCTGGATCGGGCTGTGCATCAGAGAGACCGGGGCGACGCTCGGCGCGACCCCCAAAACGGGCAGCGTTCGGCCTTCCCGACAGCCATAAATCACGGCGACTTCAGGCGTTTACCCGCCTCTCAGGCTGCCGGGCAGGACGGTCGCGGAGGGGACTTTGGGCGGTCATGATTGCGTTATCAAGATCGCTCTTACGGCTGCGCGCGCGTCCACGCGCCGTGCACCCCGAAATTTGCAGCCGGAAAGCGTGGGGCCAGGCCCCTGAGAGCCCGGCCGAGGGGCGGGATAGACGGCTGGAGCCGGACGGCCTGCGAACAGGTTTTTAAGTCATCAGGCGTAATCTTCGATTTCAGGAAAAAGTGATGCATCTGCAATCAACGCACGTCAACCTGAGGGCGCCTTGACCCTCTGCAGCATTTCCTAAAGGCGCTATAGCGGTCACACCACGCTGTTGTTGGCGATCATTTCGCGGTACCACGCAGCGCTCAATTTGGGGATCCGTTTCTGGGTCGCAAAATCCACATAATGAATTCCGAAGCGCTTACTGTAACCGTCGTCCCACTCGAAGTTATCGAGCAGGCTCCAAAGAAAATATCCTTTCACTGGATAGCCTTCGCCAGCAGCGCGCTGCAGATGGGTCAGATTATTGCGCAGGAACATGAGACGGTCGGTATCGTCGACGCGGCCCGACGAGGTAACCACATCGTCGGAGGAGCAGCCGTTTTCAGTGATATAGATCCCCCGCGGATGCCAAAGATCGCACACGTTGCGCACCGCCCAATAGATACATTCCGGACCCACCAAAATCCAGGGCGAAGCCATGCGCGGAAACGACGCGGGCGGCTCGATAATCGCATAGCCGCTGGAGGAATCGTCGGCGCGCACATAATTTGGCTCGTACACATTCAAGCCCACAAAATCCAGCGGACTGCCGATGGCCTTCATATCGCCAGCCTCGATGCGCGGAGCGTTGGCGCCTTCACCCTGGAGATAGCTGGAGGGGTACTGGCCTTCGAGGATGGTGGTCAGGAACTGCGCATTGCGGTCGCGCGTGGCGCGGCGCGCAGCTTCTATGTTGGCCTGGTCTTCTATCACCGGCACAAAGACTTTGGCATCTTCCGCCAGGCCTACTTGCACCGCGGAATGAGCATTGGCGCGGACGGCCTGCACGCCCAGGCCATGGGCAAGGATGCCGTGATGGCGCACCTGGTTGGCCTGGGCAGGCGGCAACGTGAGGCCAGGAGCAAACTTGCCGTCCCTGTAGCCCAGGTCGGTGAAGCACCCAAACTCATTGGTAGTCATGAAATGCTGCACGCGATCCGAGAGGTTGCGGGTCACGTAGCCGGCATAGTCCGCGTAGGCCATGGCGGTGGAGCGCGACTGCCAACCGCCGGGCAGCGCCTGAGGAAGATCCCAATGAAAGAGCGTGATGTAAGGAGCGATGCGGTTTGCGAGTAACTCGTCGACCACCCTTTGGTAATAATCCAGACCGCTGGCATTGGGCGCGCCCCTGCCCTCAGGAAAGATGCGCGGCCAGGAAATGGAAAGCCGATAGCCGCTGACGCCCAGGTTGTGCAGCAGGCGAATGTCCTCTTTGTACAGGTGATAAGAGTTATCGGCAACGTCGCCGGTCTGGCCCCGATAGGTCTTACCGGAATGGTGCGCGAAGGTGTCCCAGATGGAAGGGCCGCGTCCGTCTTCGCGCACCGCGCCTTCGATCTGATACGCAGAGGTCGCGCAGCCCCAAACAAAGCCCTGCGGAAAGCGGAGAGCAGAACCGCGGCCCTGAGCTCGCGCAAGTTTCGGCAAGGAAGTATCGGCGAGCGCGGCAGCAGCGGAAATGGCGGCCGCTTTGCCGAGCTGGCGGCGCGTAATGGCTTTCATAGAGTGAATCCTCATTTTTCGCGATATTACTTCCAGTGCCTACTCAAGCGTTTTAGCGCTTATCGGTGCAGGCGCGCCAAATCAAGCGCCGATTATACCATGTTGTCAAATGACGGCAAGCGGGAGAGCCGCACAAGTGGCGCGGGTACAGGTTTGAGTGATACTGCGCACACAGGTTGAAGCTCGCGCATGCAGACTGCACAGCCAGAACCCTGCCGCGCCCGGTCCAGCGCCTGGCCTACCTCGCGGCCGGAGAATACCAAGGCGTCACGGGCGCTCGCGGGCCCTTGCAAGCCCATTTTTCGCCAGCAGCTACCGGCTGAACCCTCAGGCCTCCAAAAGCTTGTACGGCCGCCGGCTTCCTGCCCCGGCGGCGCGGGTTCCGGGCGCGGGCGCGGGCATCCACCTAAGTCGGTTTACTCAAACGTTTTTTACTTGACAATTCAGAAATTTGTCGAGTACGGTGTACCGTTACCAAATTTGGATGCGAAACGGTTCGGAATTCCCTGCGCTTCCATGGTTCCTGTGCGCACTGTGGGGCGATCCGGGGGGGGCGAGCGGGAAATTCGGGGAGCGCGCGGTGTTCCCGGGGATCTGGCTCGTTGAGCAAAGGCAAGGGCCGCAACCGAAGAATCGTGAAGAGCGTTGCCTCGCGCTGAAGATCACTCGGGGAGCGCGCCGCAACGGAGTTGGAACGGAGAAAACTGGTGGCTGCCAGCGGAAGATTTGAGCCGCCTGGACGGCAATGAGGCAAAGGCAGAACGAGACGGATCGGGGTAACCGATTCCTGAATTTGGAGAGAACCAGATCGGAGGACAGGAATGCAAACCGCTATGCAAACTACTTTGCAAAATACCTTGAACAGAATGACGAGTCCCGTGCGCAGGTTTGCAGCGGGAACATGGCTAGGCCTGTTCGCCGTCCTGACCCTTTGCCTGTGCGCAGTTCCGGCCAGCGCGGGCGGAAATCCGCCTACGCGCATCGTTGCCACCGGCACCCCCGTCCAGATCGGGGTCATGAATTTCAACAGTTCCAGCGGCGGCTGGGACGGCGGGGAGTCGCCCCTTGGCGGAACGTTTGTGATCGGCGCCAACGGCAATGTCATTATCGGCGACGGATACAGCAGTGCAGTTGATGTTTTCGAAATCACGCCCGCCGGCACGCAAACCGTCATAGGGGTGGGTGGAACAAATTCGCACGCGGCCGCCATCGACGTGTACGGCAACGTCTATGTCGGGTTCGGCTACGACGGAACCATTGTCAAACTTCCCTATAATTCCGTGACCGGCGCCTACGCGGGCTACACCGCAGTTCCGAGCACCAATTGCGGCACCACCAACGGCGCAATTAACGATACCGACACGGCGGCGTGCATATTCGCGCCTAACGTGCAGGCAAAATATAACGGCATATCGGGCATGGCATTCGACGGCCAGGGCAACCTGGTCATCGCTACCTCCGATAACGGGTACAGCGGCGCCGCGAACCAGGTAAACAATAACCTGGTCCTCGTTTGCAACGCGCAATGCGAGGCCGACGCCAGCGGAACATATCTGCCGCAGGTGGTCTACGCCGACACCACCAACATCGGCGCCATTGCAGCCGATCCGTGGGGCGACATCTTCTACGTCGATGGCAGCAATTCTAAGGGCGGCGTAACCAACTTAAATGAAATCGCATTCAAATCGGCCGGCAGCTATGGGTCGCCCGCTGTGGTCGAGAGCTACACCAGCGAACAGAGCAGCAATGGCATCGCCGGCCTGGCTGTCGGGGCAGACGGCACGGTCTACTTCGGAACCAACTACGACGGAATCTTCGGGATTCCCAACAGCAACGGAGTCCTCAATCTGAGCGGGGCCTTCATTGTTTCCAATGCCGCCGGCGCCAAGGCGATCGCCGTCGACCCCCATGGCAACTTCGCTTTCATCAACTACAACGGCGGGGACGTCATCTCCTACCTCCCGACGGGCAGTTTCCAAGCGGGATCGAGCCCGCTCAATCCCACGGCTCCGCTCACGGCAAGCGTGACGGTGGTCGACAGTGCAGCCGCTTGCACCCCCACCCTGACGTTTGCGGCCACGCACTTTGGCGTGACCAGCACCGATTACACCGCCTCGGCAGGGTCCTGCTCTACGGCTTACAGCGGCTCGAATGGCACGTTCTCTCCGGCAATCCTGGCTAGCGGCGGAGCGGCGATTGTGACGGGCATCAACTTTACGCCGGCCGCCGCGGGAACGCGCAATGCTACGCTGACCATTACCGATTCGGCCAACAATGCCGCGGGCACGGTCGCGCTGAGTGGAACCGGCCTGGGCGCCATCGCCAACGTCGATCCGGGAAACGCACTTGCATCTCTGACCACGGGCCTGACGAGTCCGGTAGCGGCGGTTGCGGACCCGATGGGCGACCTGTTCGTGGCCGATGCATCCGGCCATGTGTATGAGCTTTCCTCAGGAAAAACTTCGACGGTTGGCTCCGGATTTACCACTCCGTCCGCGCTGGCCTTCGACGCCAACGGAGACCTGTTCATTGCCGACAACGGCGTTCCCGCAATCTTTGAGATGCCCAACGTTGGCACCACCGGCGCGTTCGCTGCCGGAACGCAAGTAACGCTCATCGGCGCAACCACGCCGATTGGCGGCGAGACGTTGAAAAATCCCGTTGGGCTGGCCGTCGGTCCAGACGGCACGCTCTATATCGCCGACAGCGCCGAAGCACGGGTCGTAGCCTATAACCCGGCCACCGGCGTAGGCGGGCTGACCGGGGCGGTGGCAGGCAGCGGTCTGGTGACTCCGCAAGGACTCGCGGTCGATGGCTCCGGCAACCTCTACGTGGCAGATCCTGGAGCCGCGGAAGTCTTTATCTTTACCGCCGCAGGTGTCGAGTCGACGCTGAGCAGCGTCCCAGGCGTCACCAGCCCTGTCGGCGTCGCCGTGGATGCATCCGGAAGCGTTCTGATTGCCGACGGCGATAGCGGCAACATCGTCCGCGTCCCCTACCTGAGCGCAACGCCGGGGTTGACGCTCGCCCAGGCGGTCACCATCGAAACGCTCACGTCGCCGCAAACAGCATCCTCGCTGGCGATGGATTCTTCGGGCAACTACATAACGGTGGCCAGCAGCAGCGGCAAGGCTGCCTACGTCATCCAGCGCAACGCAGCTTCCATCAACCTCGGCCTCGTCGCGGACCTATCGTACAACTCCGGCACAATCTACTTGATGAACGCCGGCAACGAGACGGCCACGCTGGCCAATCCTGACCTCTTGCAACCTACGAACACGATTTTTACGCTGAATCCTGGCGCGACCAACGGTTGCACGGCGGGGGCCACGGGACCTGCCGGAGTAGCGTGCACAATCACGGCCGAGTTCGCCCCAGTCGGCACCGACACCGGGCCCTATAGCGATAGCACGGGAGCCATCCTTATTGGCACGCCGTCCCTGTCGATCCCGGTCACCATTTCCGGAACCGCATCGGTGTCGTCGCTTCAGTCGCAAACCATTACCTATAGCCCGGCTCCTCCGGCCACAGCTTACGTTGGCCAGCAGATCATGCTCTCGGCCACGGCAACCTCCGGCTTGGCGGTCGTCTTTACCTCAGCCACGTCCAGCATTTGCTCGGTCACCGGGACCACCGCTACCATGATCGCGACCGGCACTTGCACCATCGACGCCAACCAGGGAGGCGGCAACAACAGCGGCCAAAGCTGGGGCATTGCGCCGCAGGTGGTAACGAACATTACCGTCACTAGCGCCACGCCAACCGGCGTTCCCGGCATGGTCATGACTCAGGTCGGCTGGATTTATGCAAGCGGCGCCTTTACCGACGGGGAGAATCCCTCGGGCGGAAGCTTCGCCGTGACCCCCAACGGAGAGATCGTTGTCGGAACCACCTATAACGGCAACATAGACGTCATCAACGCACAGACGGGCGTCTTGATCACCCAGGTGTCCGGGAGTTCGAGTGGGATCACGACTGACAGCTACGGCAGCCTGTACATTTCGAACCTGTATAACCAGGCCATCTACAAGGTCCCGTACAACTCCACGACTGGAGCATATCCAACGGGGTGGTCCGACCCGTCAACGGCGCCGCCGAACTGCGAGGGCTACAGCTCCAGTGGCACCGATCTCGACACGGCCGAGTGCACCTATGTCACCTTCCCCGCCCCCTCCAAGACCTTCCTCAACGGGCAAAACAACGGAGCCCACGATATCGCTTTCGACTCCTCCGGCAATTTCTATCTTGCCACGGAGCCAAATGAGCAAACCGGGGGCTCGGGCGGGAGCTACCTCTATGCGTGCGGCGCCGGCTGCCTCCCAACGGCCACGATCGCTCCCGGCACTGCGTCCCTGCTTTACACTGACCCGAATGGAATCAGCGAGATCGCCGCCGATCCTTGGGGCAACCTGTTCTTCACCGACGCCGACTACCTCACCGGCGGCACAGGCGGCGACAACGAAGCGACCAACGCAGGCGCATCGAGTTCGAACCTGTACGAGATAACCGCCGCGCAGTTGACGGCCTTTTTCGCCAACCCGTCGACACCGGTTACCCCGACGCTCTTGCAGTCGTTCACCAATACCCCGGCACCTGCAGCGGGCGCCGAATACACCGATATGATTGCGGGCGTCGCCGTGAATTCCACCACCGGCACCATCTACTACAGCACTCTGTACGACGGAACCTTCGCCATACCCAACACCCAGTCGAGCGGCCCGGCGGTTTCAGACGAGTACGCCGTATCGAGTCAAGGCGCGAAATCGATCAACTTTGCGCAGCCGAGCGGTTTTACCACGGGGAACCTCTACCTTGTGAGCAACCAAAACTCGCCAACCAGCGCGGACACGACCGGGGTTCTTTTCATCGGCGACCTGTCGGCGGGCAACGGTCCCGTGCTTGGTACCCCGGTGACGGCTTCTGCCAACGTTGTGGACAATGCAATCGGATGCGGGACGACGGCCACGCTGGCCTTCACCTCGACCAATTCGCAGTTCTCGGCAACCGCGGGCGGTACGTGCAGCTCGATCGGAATGGGAGACGCTACGCTGCTGACTGCGTACAATGGCGCTTCCAGCTACGGCGCGACTATCACTTTCGCCCCAATTAATCAAGGGACGCAATCGGCCACGCTGAGCGTGAGCGATACCACCAACGGCGGCACCGGAACGGCAGCCGTATCCGGTACCGGAGTGGCGGTCTCGCAAACCATCACATTCACTGCACCGACGACGACCACCTTCACCTATTCTCCCGGGCTCAGCATCCAGCTTGAGGCGACGACGACTGGCGCTTCGAATAGCACCACGAACCTGATGCAGTTCGCCGTCGCGACCTGCGAGACCCCCGTCTCCCCAGCCACGGAGTGCGGCGCGGGCACCATCTCCACTCCCGTGCTCAGCAACGGCGTGTGGTCAGCCACGCTCACGGTGACCCAGGCCGGCAGCATCACGATTAACGCTTCCCAGGCTGGCGGGCTGGTAAACAACGTCTACTACGAGACCACCACGCAACCTCTCGCTCTGACCGTCAGTCAGGCGCCGGACACCATCACCTTTACGCCTCCCACCTCGCCGGTCACCTACACGCCGGGCCTGACCATCACGTTGACCGCAACCGGCAGCGGATCGACCAGCCCGATCGTCTTCTCGATCGATACAGGTAGCAGCACGGGAGCGGGCACCATCAGCGGAAACACGCTCACGGTGACGCAGGCCGGCACCATCGTAATCGATGCCAACCAGGCTGCCGACCCGAACTACAGTCAGGCGCCTGAGGTGAGCGTCGTCCTGGTCGTCAGTCAGGCAACCCAGACGATCTCCGTCACGGTGCCGACAACGCCGCTCTATTACATCGCGTCGTGTTCTCCCATCAGCCTGTGCGCAACCGTGACGATCACGGCTACGGGAGGCGCTACCGGTAACCCGGTCCTGTTCAGCGCCGACCCGACCAACGCCGTTCCGTTCACAACCCTGAGCACCTCGGTCACCAACGGGATAACCACCTCAACGCTTGCGCTGAGCGGAGGTCAGAACCTGACCTTCCCGGCCAACCTCGTCATCGATGCCACCCAGGCGGGCAACGCCAACTACGCCGCCGCGACCGTGGTGACGACTACCATCAGCGTTGGGGCGCCGCTCCCGGTGCAGACCATTACCTGGCCCAACCCGGGAACGCAGGTGGAGGGAACCCCGCTAACCCTGAACGCGACCGCCAGCTCGGGATTCGCGGTCGTCTACACCTCCACGACTACCTCGGTCTGCACGGTGAGTGACGCCACGGCTACCTTCGTGGCCGCGGGAACTTGCACCATCATCGCCACCCAGCCCGGCGACAACCAAACCTACGCCCCGGCGGTGCCGGTGACGCAATCCTTCCTCGTAGAAGCGACGGGCGCGATTCCGGCCATGAGCGTGAACCTTAGCCTTTCCTCGATGACCATTACGGCGGGGACGGTGGGGACGGCGAACATCACCCTCACCTCGGTGAACAACTTCACCGGTTCGGTGGTCTTCTCGTGCAGCGGCTTGCCGAGCGGTTATTACTGCACGTTCAACCCGGTGGGCAGCAGCTCAAATCCGCTGATGTTGAACCCGGCCAGTACCGCCGTCACCACGCTCTCCGTCAGTTCCTCCTCATCCGCCTCTCTGGAGCGCGGCCCGCGGCCGTTCGTGCCCCTAGCCACACTGGCAGCGGCGCTGTGCCTGATCGGCTTCAAGAAGCGCAATCGGTTCTTCCTCATCCTGTTGATTGCGCTGAGCGTGACCGGCTTGAGCCTGTTCTCCGGCTGCGGCGGCTCCACAGCAGCCACCACCAAGACCACAACTTCCACCGCGACACTCACCGCAACCTCGGGCACGACAACCACCAGCACAACCTTCACGGTGATCATCAACTAGTCCTTTCCCACAGGTTGCGCCAACGGATCGGGGCCTCTCCACAGCGATGTGGAGAGGCCTCGGCTTTTGGGAGTTCATCTCGTGCCAGCGTTGCAGGCCTGTTGGGGGATGAAACGATTCCCATGCCGGCTTTTGTCCTCTCCTACGCTTGCAAGAGGAAGACCTGGCAGAAATGGAACGCACAGCTTCGCTTCTTTTTATGGCGTTCTCACAATTACTGTGAGCGAAGGGCATGCGCTCGTGGCGTTTTTCTCACTGGCGCCGCGGCAAAAGGTGGCTCGCAGAGCCGGTGTCGCCGGGGGCGAAAGTAAACGCCACGCTGCACGACGCGAAAATGTCTCTAGGGACCCTCTAAAAATCGCTGAGTTATAAAGCCGCGTGGCTGCCGTCTCGTCGTTTGCATTCAAAATGAGCAGATTTTGCGGCGATCCGCCATGCCGTTTTGCCCTCCGGAGGCACTTGCGGCCTCCGGCGGGCACACTACGCCCCTTGCGGGGCCATCTGTAGATTGACCTTCGCCAGCCTCCGGCGATGCTGATCAATGTTGACCGCGGCGAAGGCCGCGCACAGCCATTCGTGATTCTTCTTCAAGCCGCGATAGCGCACCTTGGTAAATCCGAAGACGCGCTTGAGCACACGTAACGGCCACTCCACCTTGGCCCGCACCCGCGCCTTGGTGCGGTTCTTACGCTTCTGCTCTTCATCGGCTCCAGCCTTGGTCTTCACCCGGCGGCTGGTCATATCCTGCCCACCGGGCGCGGCTTGATGAATGGCTGCAGCCTGTCCCTGATAACCCGCATCGCCCCACACCTTCTTCTCCGCGCCGTGCAAAAGATCGGGCAGCATATGCACATCCGACACGCTGGCCGCCGAGGTGCACACCGAATGCACCACACCTTGGCGCGAATCGACGCCGATGTGCGCCTTGGCGCCGAAGTACCACTGGTTGCCCTTGCGCGTCTGATGCAGCTCCGGATCGCGTTCCTTCTTCTTGTTCTTGGTGGACGAAGGTGCGTGGATGATGGTCGCGTCCACGATGGTCCCCGGGGGGATGCGGATGCCGCGCGAGGCCAGATCAAGATTCACCCCATCCAGCCTCTGGCCGCCCAGATCGTGCTCTTCGAGCAGGTGGCGGAAGTTGAGAATCGTCGTCTCATCCGGCGCCGGCGCACGGCCCAGATCGATCCCGGCGAAGCGCCGCAGCACGGGCGATTCGTAAAGCCCGTCCTCGACCGCGGGGTCTGAGAGCGCGAACCACGGCTGCAGAAAATAAACGCGCAGCATGATCTCAAGCCCAACCGGTTTGCGGCCCGTTTCGCCCTTCGAGTAGTGCGCCGCTACCAGCGAAAACAGCTCCCCCCATGGCATTACCGCGTCCATCTCCGCCAGAAACTGCTCGCG
>JASHRF010000062.1 GCA_030037545.1 Acidobacteriaceae bacterium
TCGGCAAGGAGATCAGCCGCTTCCACTGCGTCTACTGGCCGGCGTTTTTGATGGCCGCAGGCATGGAGCCGCCGCGCTCGGTGCGCGCCAACGGCTGGCTGCTCTTCGACCAAGGCAAGATGTCCAAGTCGCGCGGCAACATTGTTCGCGCTGAAACCGTGCAGGAGGTGCTGGGAGCCGACGCGCTGCGCTACTTCCTGCTGCGCGAGATTCCATTCGGACAGGACGGTAACTTTTCCTTCGATGCTCTGGTGCAGCGTTACAACGCCGATCTCGCCAACGGCTACGGCAATCTGGTCAGCCGCGTCGTCAACATGGTGCATAAGTATTCCGGTGGAGCCGTTCCCGGTCCCGGCGCGGGAACGCCGGCCGAGGCTGCCCTGTGCGCCAGCGCGAGAAGGACGATGGAGGCCTTCGGGCGTGCGTTCGACAACCTGGATTTTTCCGAAGCCCTGATATCCGTCTGGGCGTTGGTCGCCGAAACTGACGGCTACCTGACCGCCAACGCGCCTTGGAAGAAGCCTGCCGGCAGGCCCGATGCCGATCACGCCGCGCTGCAGGCGCGCGTGCTGGCGACGGCCGCCGAGGCCATCCGCATCATCACCGCGCTCGTGTATCCCATCCTGCCCGATGCGGCCGCCAAGGTCTGGCATCAAATCGGGCAGGGTGAGCTTGCGGAAGCGTCGAAGCACTCGTTTCTCACCAATCTCGCGTGGGCAGGACTGAAGCCGGGCACGAAATTTGGCGAGTCGGCGCCGCTCTTTCCCCGCGCGGAAAAGGATGCAGTGGAGCGTATGCAGAATCTTGAAGAAGAGAACAATCGCAGCGCCATTGAAGCGGCCAGCCAGGGCGAGGCAGGCGAGGGCGGCAAGATCGCTCCAGGACGGGCCACGGCAGCGCCGTCCGTTACGCCCTCCACAGGCACCGGCAAGCACGGGGTGCATGAATACGAGGATCTCACGCCAACCACGGCTGTGCCGCACAACGACGGCCAGGCCATGCCGACGGCGCATGTTCATGCTGTTTCTGCCGACCAGGCCAGTCCGCGATTGAGCACCGTGCCGGTTTCAGCGCCAGCAAGCGAGCCGGCCGCGCAGCCGGGGTCCGGCGCACAAAAGCCTTCTGGAAACTCCGGCGCGCCACAGGGTGAAGCTGAGCCTCCGCTTGGCCCCGCGCAGGCGGGCTCGCACATCACCATTGACGATTTTTCCAAAGTCGATCTGCGCGTGGCGCAGGTGCTGGTGGCCGAGCGGGTTCCGAAGGCCGACAAGCTGCTGCGCCTTGAAGTTGACCTGGGCTATGAGAAGCGCCAGATCCTGGCCGGCATCGCGCAGTATTACGAGCCGGAGAAACTGGTGGGGCGCAAGATTGTGGTGGTGGCGAACCTGGCTCCGCGCAAGATGCGCGGCCTGGAGTCGAATGGCATGTTGTTGGCCGCATCGCTACCCGACGGGTCACCGGTGCTGGCGGGTTTCCTCGAAGAGGTTCCCCTCGGCGCGCGACTAAAATAGGCGAACTTGCGCGCCACCATGGACTTTCCGTGTACGACACTTCCTATCTCGCCCTAGCGCTCAAAGAACATCTTCCCTTGGCAACGCTTGATCGATCCCTGGCCAACGCTGCCACGGCGGAAGGCGTAGCACTCGTCACTTAAATTCGACGCCGGGGGCGCGATCTCCAGAGAGAGCACCTGCCGGCCGCTGGCCATGCTGCGAACGCTGCGCCCCCTCCGCCCGTCTATCAATTGAAGTTACACTGGGGCAAGGGAGATTTCAGGGCACGTCCGGCGCTAAACGATGCCGGCAACTGGAGTTATGGCAGAATTCGTCATCAAGCTGGCCGACGAGAGGGGCCGGGTGCAGGAGCAGGTGCAGACCGCGGCTACCGCGGAGGAGTTGCGCGCCCGCTTTTCCCATGCCGGCTACCACGTTTTCAGCGTCAAGGCGCGGGGCGGGATGTCGCTGGGCCGGCGCAAGGTGAAGCTGGAACCGTTTCTGATCTTCAACCAGCAGTTTCTGACCCTGATCCGCGCCGGTTTGCCTATTCTCAGCTCTATTCAGATGCTGAGCAAGATCCAGAAAAACGCCACATTTTCAAGCCAGTTGGACGATGTGGCCGGGCGCGTGAAGCGCGGCGAAGCGCTTTCGGCTGCGTTTGAAGCGCAGAGCGGCTTTCCGATCATGTACACCACCACCATGCTGGCCGGTGAGCGCTCGGGGAACCTGCCCGAAGTGCTGGACCGCTACGTGAGCTTCCAGAAGGTGTCGCTGGCATTCCGCAAAAAGCTCACCGCCTCGCTCATCTACCCTTCACTGCTGATGACGCTGGTCATCGCCCTCATGATCTTCCTGCTGGCCGTGGTGGTGCCGCAATTCGCGGTGCTCTACGACCAGATGGGATCGAAGCTGCCGGCCATGACCACTGATCTGCTCGCCTTCGGTAAATGGCTGCAGCACAACTTTGCATGGATCGCACTGATCGCCGCGGTGACTGCGACGTCGGCTTACCGATTCTCGCTCACCGAGCGGGGGCGCGATTTTGTGGACGGCTTCCGCGTGAGCCTGCCGGTGTTTGGCATGATCTGGCTCAAGTACCAGGTGGCGCTATTCTCGCGCACGCTCTCCACGCTGCTTACCGGAGGCTTGCCGCTGGTGCCGTCGCTGGAGACGGCGGCGCGGTCCATTTCATCGCGCAAGGTATCGAAGGCGGTGTTCAACTCCGTCAGCACAGTGCGGGAGGGCAAGAGCCTGGCCGAGTCGCTGAGCAAAACGGGAGTGTTTCCCGACCTGGCGGCGGAGATGATCACGGTGGGCGAGCAAACCGGCGCTCTGCCGCAGATGCTCAACTCCGTGGCCGAGTTTTTTGAAGAGGATGTGGCCACGGCGCTGGCTGCGTCGCTGGCGCTGATCGAGCCGGCCATTCTCATCGTGATGGGCGTGGTCGTGGTGTTCATCCTCATCTCGCTGTACCTGCCTATCTTCTCGCTGGGGCAGGCCAGTGGAATGGGAGGAGGTTAATCGCAATGGCCGAAGCTACAGTCATTCCCATGCCCGTGGTGGCGGGCGGCGATGAGCGCGCCCAGGCGGAGGCGCTGGCGCGCCGCTACCGCGCCGAGTTTGTCGACCTGAAGAATTTCAAGATTCAGCACGAACTGCTGCGCACGGTTCCGGTGGAGCTGATGTTCCGCTACAACTTTGTGCCCATCGAGCAGCAGGCGGACGCGCTGGTGATCGCCGTCAACGATCCCTCGCGGCTCATGGTGCTGGATGAAATCTCGGGCCTGCTGGGCCAGCGCATCCGCACCCGCGTGGCCATGCTCTCGCAGATCACCGACCTGCTTAAGAAAACCGAGCAGTCGCAACGCGTGCTCGACGAGGCCAGCGAGGGGCTGACCTTCGACGTTGTCACCGGCGAGGAAAACGCCGACGAGAACATTTCTATTGAAAAGCTGACCAGCGAGGCGGAGGACGTCAGCCCGATTATCCGGCTGGTGGACACCACAATCTTCACCGCGCTGGAGCGCCGCGCCTCCGATATTCATATCGAGACCAACGACGATTCCGTGATCGTCAAGTACCGCATCGACGGCGTGCTGCAGCCAGCCATGGCGCCCATCGCGCGCGAACACCATGGCACCATCCTGGGCCGCATCAAGATCATGAGCGAGCTTGACATTGCGGAAAAGCGCGTGCCCCAGGACGGCCGCTTCAGAGTGCGCTACAAGGGCCGGCTGATCGACTTCCGCGTGTCCATCATGCCCACGATTCACGGCGAAAACGCCGTGCTGCGCGTGCTCGACAAGGAGTCGATGAGCGAGAAGTTCAAGAAACTCACCCTCGACGTGGTGGGCTTTGCGGAAGAAGACCTGAAGCGTTTCCGGCGCTACATCCGCGAGCCCTATGGCATGGTGCTGGTCACGGGCCCGACCGGCTCCGGCAAAACGACCACGCTCTACGCGGCGCTGAACGAGATTAAGAGCGACGAAGACAAGATCGTTACCATTGAGGATCCGGTCGAGTACCAGATTCGCGGCATTACGCAGATTCCGGTGAACGAGAAAAAAGGCCTGACCTTTGCGCGCGGCCTGCGTTCCATTCTGCGCCACGACCCCGACAAGATCCTGGTGGGCGAAATTCGCGACCAGGAGACGGCACAGATTGCCATCAACTCTGCGCTCACCGGCCACCTGGTGTTTACCACTGTTCACGCCAACAACGTCGTCGACGTGCTGGGCCGCTTTCTGAACATGGGCGTGGAGGCTTACAACTTTGTTTCCTCGCTCAACTGCATCCTGGCGCAGCGGCTGGTGCGCACCATCTGCGACTACTGCGCGCACACGGTTTATTACGACGATGAGGCTCTGCAGGCCAGCGGCCTGGAACCCGCGGAGTGGCGCGGCTTCGGCTTTCGCGAGGGCGCGGGCTGCATGGAGTGCGGCGGGACGGGTTACCGCGGCCGTACCGCGATTCATGAGTTGCTCGACCTCACCGACAACATCCGCGAGATCATTCTGGCCAAAAAGCCCACCTCGGAGATTCGCAGGGAGGCACAGAAGGAGGGCATGAGCTTCCTGCGCGAGTCGGCGCTGGATCGCGTGCACCGTGGCCTGACCACGCTCAAGGAGATCAATAAGGTCACGTTTATTGAGGCATCGAGGTAATGCAGGGAGCGATGAAGCAGGGACCAAGGGACGAAGGAACAAAGGACTGAGGGACGTAGAAGATCGATGGGTTCGATTTTGAATCTGAATGCGGCGAAGCTTGCGGGTCCCGCGGGCGGACGGCCGCCGGCTGCCGTGGAGGTGACGCCGGAAGGCGTACTGGCCGCGGCACTGCCGGTGCTGGGACGTGCGCCGGTGTACGCGTTTGCACCCCTGCCGCCGGGCGCGCTGGTTCCCGGCATCGAAGGCGCCAATCTGCGCCAGCCTGAAGTGGTAGCAGCCGCCATTCGCACCGCTCTCGACGAGGTTTCGCCGCGCAAGCGCTCGGTCACGCTGGCTCTTCCCGACACGCTGGTGCGCGTCTTCGTGCTGGACTTCGATTCGCTTCCCGCCAAGGCCGTTGAAGCCACTCCGGTGCTGCGCTTTCGCCTGCGCAAGATGGTTCCCTTCGACGTGGAACATGCCGGCGTCAGCTACCAGGTGCTTTCTCAGGACAAGGATCAAACGCGCGCGCTGGCCGCCATTCTGCCCGGACCGGTTCTCGCCGAGTACGAAGCCGCGGTGCGCGCCGCCGGCTATGAGCCGGGCGCAGTGCTGCCGTCGAGCCTGGCCGCGCTGGAGGCCACGGAATCAATGGAAGCCATGCTGGCCGCCAATTTGAGCGGCCAGGCGCTCACCACCACCATTGCCAACGGCCAGGATCTGCTGCTTTACCGCACCCTCGATCTGCCCGACGATCCCGCCCAGCGCATGAGCGAGATCCAGCGCGGCATTGCCGTGGCGGCGGCGTACTACGAGGACAAATTACAGGCGCGTCCGCAGCGGCTGTACTACGCGGGCAATTCCAACGTAGCCGAATTCGAGGGTTGGCTCGACGATCCGGCATTGGAGATTGTGGAACTGGCTCCGCGGCCTGAGACCGGGGAACTGACTGCGCTGGGCACGGCCTGTATTGCCGCGGTGACCGGCGCATTGGCCTTTCATGGCGCACAGGCGGGGACGCAATGAGGATTACGCTCAACCTGGCTACGCGGCCCTACGCCGATCTGGGACCGGCCATGAAGCGGCTGCGCATGGGCATGGGCGCGCTGGCCGTTTTGTGCCTCGTTCTGCTGCTTGGCCTGCATCTGCTGCACAACCGCGCTGAGGCCGCGCGCGCCCGCGAGCACTCGCTCGATGGCCAACTGGCGCGCGTGACCGCCGAGCGCATGGGCTACATCCGCATGATGGAAGAACCGGACAACGCGGCGCTGATCAAGCAGGTAAAAGCGCTCAACGAAGTCTTCGACCAGAAGGCGTTTTCCTGGACGTTGGCCATGGAGAATCTGGAAACCGTGCTTCCAGGCGGCGTGATGGTGACCACGCTGGAACCGGTGCGCGACGACAAAGGTCAAATCACGCTGCACCTGCGCGTGGTGGGACCGCGCGACCTGGGCGTCGACCTGGTGCGCAATCTCGAGCACTCCAAGCGCTTTGTGAATCCGCGCATTGTGGGCGAGAACGCCGAGGCGGCCGGCAACGGTTCCAACCAGCATCTGGAGCCGGTGAGCGCCTCCAACCGTTTCGATTTCGACATCCTGGCCGAGTACAACCCGCCCACGCCGGAAGAGCGCAAGGCGGCCAAAAGCGAGGAAAAGAAAGCCGAAGAGACGCCGGCCGCTGCGCGCCGCATACCGCTGGGCATGGCCAATCCCGCACACGCCCGGCCGAATGCCGCCCGCCATCGCCGCGCACCTGCAATTCCCGGCCGGCTGCCCAAGCCTAACCCGGCGACCGTCGCGCCCCCACCGCAGGGAGGCGGGCAATGAGCGATCGCAAGCCCAGTCTCTGGCGCGAACGTCTGGCCTCGCCGCTTACCTGGCATTACGCGGGCTTCGCCGTGTTGCTGGCGCTGGCTGTCGGCATGTCGGTGCGCTTGGCTCTTGACTGGGCAGTTCTCGACCGGCACGCCGAGCAGGTGCTGGCCGGCAAAGAGGTGGAACTGGTCGCAGTGGAGCATGAGACCGCTCCCCTGCGCGGACTGGACAAGAAAGTCGCCAAGACCGCCGACCAGTTGCGCAACTTTTACGACCAGCGAATTCCGCCCCACTATTCCGCTATCGACGCCAGGGTGGGCGAACTGGCCGTGGCCTCGGGAGTGCGCCTGTCGCGGGTGCAGTATTCGCAGGGCCAGCCTGGCGCCGATCTCACTGAGATCGCGCTGGACGCAGGCATCAGCGGCGATTACCCGCAGATCATGAAGTTCATCAACAGCCTGGAGCGCGATCCGATGTTTTTTGTCATCCGCGCCATGGCCCTGACCGGCCAGAATGGCGGGCTGGTGAACCTGCGCCTGCGCGTCTCCACATGGCTGCGCCCCGCTGAAGCAGCGGCCAGTGGATTGCCGGACACGCAGCCGGAGGGTGAAATGCCGGCTGGTACGCAGCAGACGGCGCCAGACAACGCCCCAGCGCCACCGAACGGCGCACCAGCGCCCAAGGCGCCCGGTGCGGCTACAGGGCCTGGAGCGCCGCGCGCTCCTCGGGAGGCTCGATAGCCATGGCCATGCGTCTGGGCGCGGAAAACAAGAAACAGCTCTACATCGTGGTGGCGCTGTTTGCCGTCATCGCAGTAGTTGGCGGCAGTGAGCTCTACTCCACGCTGTCCGGTCCGCCCGCGCCGCGCACGGTTCCGGCCGCGGCGGCCGCGAGCGTGGGCAATGGTTCGGCTGCGGCAGGACCGGAGGCGCAAAAGCTCAGCAACGAGGACATTGATCCCACCCTGCATTTCGACAAGCTGGCGCAGAGCGAGGACGTGGAGTACGAAGGCACGGGCCGCAATATCTTCTCAGCGGAGTCGGCGCCGGTGCCGATCCCCGCTGCCATCAAATCGGCACGCGCCAGCGGACCCAACGTCACCGTTGCCAGCGGCCCTCCACCTCCACCGCAGCCGCCCGCCATCGATCTGAAATATTTTGGTTACGAAGAGATGCCGGGCAAGAATTTCCGTGCCTTTTTTGTGCTCGGCGACGATATTTTCATGGCCAAGACCGGCGAGGTGGTCGATCATCGCTATAAGGTGGATACGATAAAGCCGGCCAGCGTGGAAGTAACGGACCTGGCTTACAATCACACGCAAACGCTGACGTTGGTGGCGTTCTGAAAGGCAGCGGGTGAGCGAGTCAGCGGGCATTTAGCGCTTGTTAAGGGCGCAGGTTGGGACAACGCGGCGAGCGGAATGGCGGGCGGCTGCGTCCAAAAGGACGGCAGGCGATAAGGCGGCGATGCAGAATTCGAGTTCAATGCGGCGCAAGGATTCCGAAGACGGCTATATGCTGCTGGCGGTCATTTGCATGCTGGCGCTGCTGACCATCGCGATGTCGGTGGCCATACCGGAGATCACCAAGTCGCTCCAACGCGACAAGGAAGTGGAGACGATGCACCGCGGCAAGCAGTACATTCGCGCCATCCAGCTCTACTACCGCAAGTTCGGCTCCTACCCGCCCTCGATTGACGCACTGGTGAACACCAACAACATCCGTTTCCTGCGCAAGCGCTACCTCGATCCGCTTACCGGCAAGGACGACTGGAAGCCGATCTACTTTGGCCAGAACAAGGCGCCGCTGGCGATGGGCTTTTTCGGCCAACCGCTGGGAGGGGTAGGCGGCTCCATGCCAGTAGCCGGCATCGGCCCGAGCGGATCGGGTGGCATGGGCAGCGCGGGCATTGGCGGACAGAACGGCTCCGGGTTTGGATCGACGGGCAGCAGCTTCGGATCGTCATTTGGCGGATCATCGTTCGGCGGATCATCTGGCGGTTCGTCGTTTGGCGGGTCTTCGTTCGGAGGGTCATCGTTCGGTGGCTCTTCGCAGGGCGGCAGCTCGGTTTTCGGCTCGTCCGATACAGGTAACAATTCGAATACGGGCACGAACGCCTCCAGCGACGGGACTGACAATTCAGGGAGTGCCAACGGCGGCACGAATGGCGGCGCGAATGGCGCGAACGGGACGGGAAGCTCGGGAACGGGGTTCATGAGCGGCCAGAACGGCCAGACCTTCGGCGGAGGCGGCATTATCGGCGTGGAGCCGGTCAGCCCCAAGCCGTCGATCCTGATCTACAAGAAAAAGGACCACTACAACCAGTGGGAGTTCACCTATAGCCCGCTGCAGGACATGATGCAGCAGGCGGGCGCCTCAGGAATGGGAGGCACGCCCAACACCGGGCTTAACGGCTCGCAGGGCATGCCGGGTTCGGGAACCAACGGCTTCGGGGGAGGCAGCTTCGGCGGAAGCGGAGGTACTTTTGGCGGAGGCGGTGGCAGTTTCGGTGGCGGCGGATCCGGCTTCGGCTCCAACCCGCAGCAGCCTACGCAGCCTCAGCAGCAATAACCGCGAAAAACGCTGCGCCATCAAGGGCGAAATAGGCACGTCGTAGACAGTGAAGAGGGACGCGGCGCCGTCGGTCCTAATGACCATGCAGATCCCTCCTGCCTGTGCGCAGGTTTTGAGAGCCTGGGTGGCCCAAGCAGAAATGGGCGACACAAGTGCCGCCCACCCCGATGCTAACTACGCTATCGCAGCTAACTCCGCCAACTTCGCTTATTTCTTCTCGTCCACGTCCACGTACTCGGCATCGATCACGCCTTCGTCTTTCTTCTGCTCGCCGGCGCTCGCGCCGCCCGTGCTCCCGTCCGAAGGGCCGCCGGGCGCAGGTCCGGACGCCTGCGCGGCGTTGGCCTTGTAAAGTGCTTCAGCCAGTTTGTGGCTAGCTTGCGTGAGGCGATCATGCGCTGCGCGCATCTCTTTGGTGCTCGGCGAGCCTTCGAGCGTCTTCTTGGCGTCGGCCAGCGCCGCTTCCACTTCCGTCTTGTCGGCGGCCTGCACCTTTTCGCCCGAGTCCTTCAGCATCTTCTCGATGTTGTAAACCATGCCGTCGAGCGCGTTGCGGGCTTCGATCTCCTCGCGCTTCTCCTTGTCCTCGGAAGCGTGGGCTTCGGCTTCCTTGGCCATCTTCTCGACCTCTTCTTTCGACAGGCCGGAGCTGGAAGTGATCTGAATGCGCGTGTCCTTGCCGGTGGCGTTGTCCTTCGCCGTCACGTTGAGGATGCCATTGGCATCGATGTCGAACGTGACTTCGATCTGGGGAATCCCGCGCGGCGCCGGCATGATGCCGCCCAGCTTGAACTTGCCCAGGGTACGGTTCTGCCCGGCCATGGGCCGCTCGCCCTGCAGAACGTGGACTTCGACTTCAGTCTGGTTATCGGCCGCGGTCGAAAACGTCTCAGTCTTCTTGGTCGGAATGGTGGTGTTGCGCGGGATCATGGGCGTAGCCACGCCACCCAGCGTTTCAATGGACAGTGTCAGCGGCGTCACGTCCAGCAGGAGCAGATCCTTAACCTCACCGGCCAGTACGCCCGCCTGTACGGCAGCGCCCACGGCTACCACCTCGTCGGGGTTCACGCCGCGATGCGGTTCCTTGCCGAAGAGGGTCTTGACCAGTTCCTGGATCTTGGGCATGCGGGTCTGGCCACCGACCAGCACCACTTCGTCGATGTCGCTGGCCTTCACGCCGGCATCGGCCATGCACTTCTTGCAGGGCTCGACGGATTTTTCAATCAGATCGCCGACCAACTGCTCCAGCTTGGCGCGAGTGAGCTTGCGGACCAGGTGCTTGGGCCCGGTAGCGTCGGCGGTAATAAACGGGAGATTGATCTCGGTTTCGACGGTCGTCGAGAGCTCGATCTTAGCCTTCTCCGCGGCATCCTTCAGGCGCTGCAAAGCCATTTCGTTGCCCTTGGAGCTCAGGTCGAGGCCCTCTTCCTGCTTGAACTCGGCAATCAGCCAGTCGACGACTCGTTGGTCGAGGTTGTCGCCGCCCAGATGGGTATCGCCGTTGGTGGATTTAACCTCGATGACGCCTTCGCCCACTTCGAGGATGGAGATATCGAACGTGCCGCCGCCAAAGTCGTAAACGGCAATAGTCTCATCCTTCTTCTTGTCGAGCCCGTAGGCCAGCGCGGCCGCGGTGGGCTCGTTGACGATGCGCTTCACGTCGAGACCGGCGATCTTGCCCGCGTCCTTGGTGGCCTGGCGCTGCGAGTCATTGAAGTAAGCGGGAACGGTGATGACGGCCTCGCTGACCGTCTCGCCCAGGTAAGCTTCAGCCGACTTCTTGAGTTTTTGCAGGATCATGGCCGAGATTTCGGGCGGAGTGTACTCCTTGCCCTGAGCCACGACCGCCACGTGGTCGCCCTGCTGGACGACCTTGAAAGGCACCATCTTCATCTCGTCCGTCACTTCGTTGTAGCGGCGGCCCATAAAGCGCTTGATAGAGAAGATGGTGTTCTCAGGGTTGGTAATTGCCTGGCGCTTGGCCACCTGACCCACCAGCCGCTCGCCGGACTTGGCGAACCCGACGACAGAGGGCGTAGTGCGCCCACCCTCTTCATTTGGAATGACTTTGGGCTCTCCGCCCTCCATCACGGCGACGCACGAGTTGGTGGTGCCGAGGTCGATGCCGATCATCTTTGCCATGGTGTTCTCCGCCTCTGTTCTTAAAGTTCTGCATTGACAGAATTTCAGATTGAGTCTGATGCTGTCAACCTTATTTGATGCGCCTCTTATAAGCTGGATGCATTTTGGGAGGGATTTGCAGGCGATTCCGCCGGTTTGTCAGGCCGATCCTTTACCTTCGGGCCAGGGATCGCGAAGCAGCGAGGAGAGTCCCAGATCGTCTCCGTAGCGCTCGATTTCGGAACTGGCGGCATGAACCGGGCCGGGCAGCGCCTGGAAAGCGGGGATGGCGTTGGCGCCCATGATTTGCGGAGAGACGTAGAAGTGAATGCGATCGACCATGCCGGCCGCGAGCAGCTCGGTATTCAGGCGGGTTCCGGTTTCGGTAAGCAAGGTGAGGATGCCTTCGGCGCCGAGCCGGTCAAGGACTCTGCTAAGTGGGACGCGGCCGGCTACCCAACCCACCGAAGGCCGCTCGGCAGAGGCCTGGGTTTCAGCGGGCAGGATTTGAACGCGGACGCCGCGCGCCGCGAGCTCGCGGATGCGACCCTCGGATTCATTGCCAAGGGCAGTGAAAATAAGGACATCGTTCTGCGCGGTGGTAACGATCTTCGATTCGAGCGGGATGCGCAGGCTGGAATCGAGAATGACGCGCAGGAGCGGGCGGCGGCGAGGGCGGCCGCTGCGGTCGGTGAGCAGCGGGTCGTCGGCGAGAACGGTGCCGATGCCGGTAAGGACAGCGTCGACCTGCCAGCGCAGCGACTGCACGGCGGCGCGCGCGGGTTCGCCGGTAACCCAGTAGGGCTCGCGGGAGGTGGGCCGGCCGGCGGGCGGTGCGATGCGGCCGTCGAGCGACATGGCGACTTTCATCAGAACGAACGGGCGATGGGATTGCGACCAGCGAGCGAAACCTTCGTTGAGGCGGCGAGCGTCGGCTTCGCAGACGCCGACAGCGGTCTCGATTCCCGCGGCACGCAATGCCTGAAGGCCTCCGCCGGCCACGTTCGGATTGGGATCAGTGGTTGCGGCCACGACGCGGGCGATTCCGGCCTGGATGAGCGCCTGGGTGCATGGCGGTGTACGGCCGGTGTGGTTGCAAGGTTCGAGGGTGACGTAGGCGGCGGCGCCGCGGGCGCGTTCGCCTGCAGCGCGCAGGGCGACCACTTCCGCATGATCGAGCCGGTCGTATTCGTGCCAGCCCTCGCCGGCGAGCTGGCCGTCGCGGTCGAGGATCGCACAGCCGACGACTGGATTGGGCGAACAGAGTCCGATGCCGCGCCGCGCGAGGTCATGGGCGTGCTGCATCCATCGATGGTCGTGATCGGAAATCTTCATTGCGACTTATCAGGGGCTGAAGTTCGGTCCATTTTCGCATTATCAAGAGCCATTTGAAGAGCAAAGAGGCGTTTGCGCTCTACCTTTCATGCAGATCCCCTCCAGGGGGACTCGTTTTCGTCCAATTCTTCGACTGCCGCGGCGCCGCCTTTACTCGGTGGCCGGCGTAAGGGTGCCATGCGGTATGCGTAGGGATCCTCGGGTTCGGTGGGTTCGATCCAGGGCATGAAGAACTGTCTCATCCGACTCAAAAGATCGCGCAGGGAGCGTTTTGATCGCCTTTGATTGTCCATTGTGCTCCTCCCGTTCCCGTGCGCATTGCCGAGAACGATTCGGAGATGATTTCATCCTAGCAGCGAATCCACGAATGCTTTGGGATCGAATTCGAGCAGGTCACCCATCTGCTCGCCTACGCCCACGAAGCGCACCGGCAGGTTGAGCTCGCGGGCAATGGCCACGGCGATGCCGCCTTTGGCCGTTCCGTCGAGCTTGGTAAGCACGATGCCGGTGACGCCGGCAGCCTCAGTAAACAGGCGCGCCTGTTGCAAGCCGTTCTGGCCGGTGGTCGCGTCCATCGCCAGAAGCACCTCGTGGGGCGCGCCGGGCACTAATCGCGAGGCCGTCCGGCGCATCTTGTCGAGCTCGTCCATGAGGCCGGATTTGGTGTGCAGGCGGCCGGCGGTGTCGACGTAGAGGTCCTGAATGGTGCGCGCCTTGGAGGCGGAGATGGAGTCGTAGAGCACAGCGGCCGGATCGCCGCCAGGGCGCGTTTTGATCATTTCCACGCCGGATCGGGCGGCCCAGATTTCGAGCTGCTCGATGGCCGCGGCGCGAAAGGTATCCGCGGCGCAGAGGAGAGCGGAACGGCCCTGTGCGCGGCTCCAGGCTGCGAGTTTTCCGCTGCTGGTGGTTTTGCCGGTGCCATTGACGCCCACGAGAAACACAACCTTGGGCGGCGATTCAGGCTGCGGAATGGGACGCCGCGGCGCATCTAAAATGGCCTGCAATTGGTCCTTGAGCAGGCTGCGCAGCTCTTCGCCGCCTTCGATGGCCTTGCGCATGGCGCGCTCGCGCAGCGCGTCGAGCACTTCAGTTGTCGTCTGCACGCCCAGGTCGCTCGACAGGAGCACGGCCTCGAGCTCTTCGAGCGCACTCTCGTCCACGATGCGGGTGAGCGCGGCGATGCTCTCCATTTTTGCGGAGAGGGAGTCGCGAGTGCGCGCGACCGCTTCTTTCATGCGGTCAAGGGCCGTGCGGTCGAGACCCACGGCCTGCCTCATGCGACCGAAAAAGCCTTTGCGCTCTTCCGCAGGCGTCTCTTCTTCAGGCTTGATGGGTTTTTGGGGTTCTTCGTTACCAAACAGCGTTTGAATCATCGTCTATTTCAGTGTAGAACGGCAGGAGTGGTGAGGCGGGAGCGCGAACAGCCAGCGGGAATTGGGGATGCTGGCAACAGAGGTTTGCTGCCGCTCAGTAGACTGTTTTGCTGGCGCCCGTTCGTTTTGGCGTCTCAGCAGTCAGATCGGCCGATACAATGGGCACTGGCGGTCCGTGAAGACGGAAGGCGAGCCATTGAGCACAGCCCGGAATGCAGACCTGGAGACCACCCTGGCGGCCGATCGTCTGGAGCCGCTTCAGCATAGTGCGATCCCGGCGAGCGAAGTGACAATAAGATGAAGCTGCCGTCATCCACACTTGTTATCTTGTCCTGGCGAGTCGTTCATCCCAATTAAGCAGTACTCGGCTCTGAGGAGGTCCATCGCCACAATGGGGGGGACGCGACGGGTTCGACTGTGCGGTACGACGCTGATTCCGATGCTCCTGCTGATCGTCGACGGCAAGTTCGCAGTTGCGCAGGACAACTACCAGATAAGTAACTACGAGATTCAGGTCTACGGCACCCAGACCGTGACGCCGAAAACTACGATGGTTGAGTCGTTCAGCAATGTCAGCGCGGACGGCACCAAGCCGCTGGCCGGATCAGTTTATGCAGCGAACCAGCTTTACCCGACGAATAATGCCTTGCACGAATCCGTTGAGATCACGCAGGGAATCACGAGATGGTCGGAGGTGGGCTTCTATGTTTTCACTGATGCGCGCAGCGGGCAGGGATGGCAGTGGGTGGGCGACCATATCCGGCCCCGGGTGCGAGCGCCGGATAGCTGGCACTGGCCGGTGGGTGCGAGTCTGTCTGTCGAGTTCGGCTACCAGCGCCCGCATTTCTCGACGGACACATGGACGTTAGAGATCAGGCCCATCGTCGATAAGCAGCTCGGGCCGTGGTATTTCGCGGCGAACCCTGCGTTCGAACGGTCCTTTCATGGGCGGAGCGTCTCTCAGGGCTTGGCCTTTGCTCCTAGTGCGAAGTTTAGCTACGGCTTCAACAAGTACATCTCCGGCGGGCTCGAATATTATGGAGATTACGGAAGTCTGCGGGATATTTCCTCTTTTCATGACCAGCAACAGCAGTTCTTTCCGGCGATCGATCTAAATGTCTCTCCTGATTGGGAGATCAATTTGGGCGTGGGCATCGGAGTGACTGCAAATACAGATGACTGGATTTGGAAGGCAAACGTGGGTCGCCGCTTTGACTGGGCGCACCACCGCGCGCAGAGTTCCGGAAGCATGCAATGAGCTTATTCGCCGGCAGAAGCGACGATCCAGGCGAAGGCAGTGTCGTCGCTGCTGTTGTCGTCCACAAGAAGGATGGCGAGTTCGTCCGGATAGTTCTGCGCCAGAAGTGACGCGAGGCTGCAGCAAATGTTTGCAGCTTCGTTGCGCGCAGGAACCACGGCGGCCACGTTCGCTCTGCCGGAGGGCGCGCGCAGAGGAAGCACGGGCGTGGATCGCCAGAACCGCCCGTGAAATCCGATTAGATAGATCCAGGCGGTGAAAGACAGCGCGGAGATTAAGGCGATCATTTCATCCTGAACAGCTCATATCTAGCTGGATTTTAACCAATGGCGCAGTGGGCCGGGCGCGACACGATTCTCTCTTGATACTGGCGCCGGTCACATCCTGCTGCCTGGGTGCGGATCCCGGCGCCCTGAAACTTTAAGAAACTCCGGCACGTCAACGCACAAGAGATGTCCAGGTTGCCGCCGGCAAACGTGTGGCGCAGGATTCCGGTGTGATGCGAATGATTTTCAATGCGAGCAACAGCAGCAATCGACTTGGGAACGTGCTGCGCGTGACGTTGCTGATGGCGGCGGTGCTGGCATTGGCTGTATTTGCGCCGGGCCAGAACGGTGAAAAGAGCGCGACCGGAGGGATTCATGGCCAGGTGGCCGATCCCACCGGCGCGGTGATTCCGGGCGCGACCGTGGTGGCCACCACCACTGCCGGCAAAGTGGCAGGCACAGCCACTTCCGACGGAACCGGGGCGTACGTCATTCATGGGCTGGCGCCTGGAACCTATGGAATTACGGCTACGGCAAAGGGATTTGCCCGCTTCGCGATTCCAGGCATCGTGGTGGCCGCGGGGCAGATGCGGACCGTGAATGCGGCGCTGAAGATCGCCGTGCAGCAGCAGCAGGTCCAGGTGGAGGCGGAGAACAACACGGTAAGCACCAGCCCCGAGAGCAATGCCAACGCGGTGGTGATCAAGGGCAACGACCTGAATGCGCTTTCCGACGATCCCGACGAGTTGCAGAACGAACTTGAGGCGCTGGCTGGCCCCGCTGCCGGCCCCAACGGCGGGCAGATTTACATCGACGGATTTACCGGCGGCCAGCTCCCGCCCAAATCGTCGATCCGCGAGATTCGCGTCAACCAGAATCCCTTTTCGGCGGAGTACGATCGCCTCGGCTACGGGCGCATTGAAATCTTTACCAAGCCGGGCACCGGCAACCTGCAAGGCAGTGTGGAGGTGCAGGGCAACGACTCCACGTTCAACTCCGAGAACACGCTGCTGACGATTCCCGAGCCACCCTATTACTCCTGGAGCACGCACGAATTCGTGGGCGGGCCCATCTCGAAAAATACTTCGTATTTTGTCAGTGCGTTCACGCGCCAGCAGTTGAACGAGAATGTCGTGGACGCCGCCAACCCCGCGCTCCTTTCAGCTGGCGAGTCGAGCCCACCTCCATTGAACGAAGCCTTTGGCAATCCCACCACGCGGCTCGACATCAGCCCGCGCTTCGATCTTCAGTTGGGCGAAGCGAACACGCTGACCCTTCACGAGACCTATAACCGCAGCGCCAGCACTGACAGCATCGGAACCAGCGGGCTGATCCTTCCCGAGCAGGCCACCAACAGCGATAACCAGGAGAATGCGCTCCAGATCTCCGATAGCTGGGTGCTGAGCAAGAACCTGGTCGACGATATCCGCTTCCAGTACCGGCGCGTCCGCTATCAAACCACGGCCGTCTCCAATCTGCCCTCTTATAGTGTGCAGGATGCGTTCACCGACGGCGGCAATCCGGAACAGACTTCAGAGGATCACGAAAGCGATCTGGAACTGCAGAATTATTTCTCTGGCGTGAAGGGCGCGCACTCGCTCAACTTTGGAACCAGGCTGCGCGCCTATCCGGATGTGAACTCGACGACCAGCGGCAGCAATGGCTCCTATACATTTTCGAGCGCAGCAAACTTTGCGGGCTGCTTGACTCCGCAGGGGACCACGCCTCCGACCAGTTGCGTGCCGCAGGAATATACCTACACCAAGATCAACAATCCTGTAGCGCGAGCGGTGCTTTTCGATGCGGCCCTGTTTTACCAGGACGATTGGAAGGTCGATCCGCGCTTTACCTTCAGCTACGGCTTGCGCTGGGAAACGCAAAACTGGATCAGCGACAAAGATGACTGGGCACCGCGGCTGTCGCTGGCCTACGCGATCGGACACAAGTCCACCAGGCAGCCCAGGACCGTGCTGCGCGCGGGCTACGGATGGTTCTACCAGCGTTTCACGGTAGCCAACGGGTTTGGCGCCAGCGCCCCCTACGTCATCACTACGATTCACGAGAATAACGTTAACGAGCAGCAGTACATTCAGAACTCCGGCATCACTTTCAATCAGTACACGGCCACGCCGCTATCGCCCAGCACTGGAACCACCGGTACGGGAAGGAATGCGCCGACGTACTATACGATTGCGCCGAATTTTCATGCCGCCAACGACATGGAAGCGGCCATCGGCGTCGACCGTCAAGTGACCAAGTCGGTCACCGGGAACGTCACCTATGTTTACTCGCAGGGAATCCACCAGTTCTTCACCGATAACCTGAACGCGGCCGCGTTTTTCCCCCTTGCCAATGCGTTGAGCGATACTTATCCGGCAACCGAGCCTCAGGAGCCCCCGGAGAATGACCTGCAATATCAGTCAGGAGGGTTTTACCGCGAGAGCCAGATTATGGCCACATTGCGGGCCACTTACGGAAAATTCAGCTTCTTTACCAACTACACTTACAGCAATGCGCTCGGAGACACGAGCGGCGTGGGTTCGGTGCCTTCGGTGTCGAGCGATCCCGGCCTGGATTATGGCCGCACCAGCTTCGATATTCGCAACCGCTTTATGCTCTTCGGAAATTTCATGCTGCCATGGCGGGTTTCGTTTTCGCCCATGATCGTGGCCAACTCGGGTACTCCGTTCAATATCACTACGGGCAGCGATTTGACCGGCAACAATCAGTTCAACGCCCGGCCGACCTACGCGGCAAGCTGCTCGGAGACGAATGCCGTGTCCACGCAGTGGGGCTGCTTCGATCCGTCGCCATACGAGGCTGATGGAACCATCGAACCGTACGCCGCAAGCGAGAAAATTGCGCCGTACGGGCTGGGCACGGGTCCGGTCAACGTCAGCGTCAACATGCGTCTCAGCGAGGTGATCGGCATTGGGCCCAAAGTAGAAAACGGAGCGGGTGGCGGTTCTGGCGGACACGGCGGCGGGGGTGGTTTTCACGGGCCTCCAGGCTTGAACGGCGGCGGGTTGAGCGGCAGCCGGGGAGGTCCCGGCCGGTTGGATCAATCGGTGCCGCGCAAATACAGCCTCACATTTTCACTTTGGGCCAGCAACGTTCTCAACCACGCGAATTTTGGCACGCCCAATGGCGATCTTTCCGTGCCTAAGTTCTTCGGCCGCTCCCAGTCGCTTGCCGGATTTTTCTTCACGTCCCCTACGGCAGGGAATCGAGACGTCTCGCTGCAGGCGGCCTTCAGCTTTTGAAGCGGCGCGGGACGTTGCGAAGAGCGGCCCGACTGACTACGGCGCTGTACCCAACGCCTAGAGGCCTTTGCAAGACTTCGGGCGGCTGAGAGAGAATCGGCCCATGCGGCATCGATGGCTGGTGGTGGGAATCGCGCTTAGTTTGTCTCCGGCTGGGGTGCGAGTGGCGCAGGCGCGCTCGCCGCACACAACGAATGCCCAGCCGGCTCAGCTCCAACCAACTCCGCTGCCTCTGAAGCGCCATCCTGTGGTTGCGCTCACCTTTGACGATTTGCCGGCTGGAGGCGGGCTGCCCACGAGCGATACCAGGACCGGCATCGCGGGCAGGCTGGCCGCGGTGCTGAATGCGAATCATCTGAAAGGAACCTACGGCTTTGTGATCGGTTCCGATCTCGACGACGATCCCGACGCCCAGCAGGCTTTGCGGATCTGGACTGGCGCAGGCATGAACCTCGGCGATCACACCTGGTCGCACCCCTCGCTCGATAGCGAAAGCGCAGCGGCCTACGAGCATGAAATTGCGCTGGACGAATCAGTTTTGCGGCACTACTCACGCAAGGACAACTGGCACTGGTTCCGTTATCCATATCTCGAAGAGGGCGATACGCTGGAAAAACGGAACGAAGTTCACGGCTGGCTTCGCGCGCACGGATATCGCATTGCCGAAGTTACGCTGAATTTTCAGGACGACGACTGGAGCGATCCCTACGATCGTTGCCTTGCCAGTCACGACGCTGCGGGCATTTCCTGGCTGACGCAAAGCTACCTTGAGAACGCGGTGGAGTTTATCCGCCTGGGACGCGAGGAAGAGCAGATTGCATTTGGCCATGAGGTTCCCAACGTGTTGTTACTGCACGCCACGGCCTTTACCACGCTTATGCTGCCCAGGCTTCTCGAACTCCTGCGCCAGGAGGGTTTTCGTTTTGCGCCGCTTTCCAAGGTGGAGCGCAATCGCGCTTATTCGCTCGATCCCGGCGCCGCGACTGACGGCCCTCTGACCAACCAGTTTCTCAACGCGCGCCATCTCAAGTATCCGCAGTTCACTGCCGAACCAGTGTCAAAGCTGAACAGCATTTGCCGCTAAGGCCATCTAATCGGGCGCGAATTTCCTGGCCAGGTCAGAATGTAAACCGCGATCCAAACTGGAATTGCCGCGGAGTATTATCCGTATTGGTGATCAGCCCGAAGGCGAGACCCTGCTGAATCGCACCGAACATGCTGGGCACGCTTGGATATCCGAACTGCGGCGTGTTGGTGATGTTGTAAGAGGAAACGTCGAAACGGAGCGCTTTGGTTTCGCCGAAATTGAACAACTTGTAAACGGAAAGATCCAGATCGCGAGCGCCTTTGGTGCGAACATTGTCCAGATAGTCCGGGGCCGTTCCCGGTACGAAGGGATCGGGAGTCGCCAATCCCCCGGGGACGGCGAAACAAGCGTCGCTGAACCATTCAGTTGCGGTATGCGGAGCATGGGCTGCCGGATTGCAGGTCATGTCGGCACGCTGATTGAAGTACGATGGGCTTGTCCCCGAAGAAGGCGCGTTGATAGGATTGCCGTCGCTGAGATAGTCAATCGCATTTAGAGTCCATCCGCCAAGGGCCGCATTCGGGAAACCATGCAGATTGACACGCCGTCCCTTGCCAACCGGCAAGTCATACGATGCCTCTGCGGAGAAATTAAACTTCACATCCTGGGGGCTGATGGAGTGCTCCAGGGACAGGTTCCTCCAGTCCTGAACAGATCCATTGTGATTGGCTACGAAAGTCAGAGGAGGATTGCCGTCGTCGGTCATTATTTTTCCCCAGGTAAAAGAGGCGAGCGTTGTGAAATGGCTGGTGAGTCTCTTCTCCACTTTGGTTTGCAAAGAGCTGTACTCCGAGTCGCCTCCGGCATAGCCATTCACATTAACGCCGTTGCCCGCTCCGTAGCTGCCGTCGCCGAATTGCGGGAACGGCTGGAGCGCATTCCACAAGGGAATGGTGGCCGCTCCGTAGTTGGCATTCGTGGGAGGCGTAATGGCAGCCCATTGATTAGGTACATAAATGCAGCTAGCTTGCGAGGTATCGACGCACAGCGAGTAGTTGAATTGCTCAATAGTGGCCAAATCCAGTTGATTCAAATCGACAGAGCCGAAGGGCAGGAAAAGCCCACGGCTGCCCACATAGCCGGCAGTCAGCACCCACTGATGCGGCAGCTCATACTCCGCGGCGAAGTTATAGTTGTAAATGGCGGGTGTGCGCTGAGAGTGCAGCACGGTCTGCAACGTTGTCCCCAGATTATTGGCCAGACCTGGCGGCGAACTGGTGAAGGTGGGGACAACTCCGGCAGGAAATGGATTGCTCAACGAATAGGAGCCGGTGAAATTGTCCGTCGCCGGTGTTGCACAGGCCGCGCTAAAAAAGACTGTATTGCCGTCAGCGTTGTAGCAAGTCGAGTTCCAATTCGAAACAGAAGAGAACCCGTCGCTGTCTTCGAGCGCGCTCCCGACCATCTCCGTGCTGGGACCGTAGTAGATGCCTGCGCCGCCGCGCAGGACGAGGTGGGCGACCGGCTGCCAGGCAAAGGCCAAGCGAGGACCGAAGTTGTCCAGGTTGGTTGTATAAGGTGAGCGATTGCTGCCGTTGGCGAAGACCTCCGCGCCCGTGTAGGGCACACCGTCAAACGTATTGCTTACGCTTGGATTGAAGTATTCCAGGCGGTTAAGGCGCTCGTTACGCCCTCCGAAAATATCCCAGCGCAGGCCAGCGGTAATGGTAAGAGATGCGGAGGGGCGATACGTATCCTCGATGAAAGCCGCATAGTAGGGGCTGGACTCGCCGGCGTAGATGTCTTTGCTGAAATTGCTTGTCTCGTCGCCCGGCTGCTCTCCCTGGCCGACGAGGAGAGAGGCGTAATCGCTGCCGGGGACAGCGCCGGCGACGGTCTGATCCGTAGCGCTGATGTCAAAGTAGTACGCGCCCGCAGGCTCAGGTGGCTGAGTGACGTTCAGGTACCGCTTCATCCACTCAACACCGGTGGATATTTGATGCTTGCCCCAGACTTTAGTGATGGCGGCGTTGGCATCGCTGTTCTCGCTGGCAAAGAGAAAGATATTGCCCTCGTAGGTACCACCCACGCCTCCCCCCACGTCGCTAAAAGTTATGACGGGGATATTTTTGTTGACCACCTGAGATGCCAGCGAGGAAGGGAAGTCCTGTTGCGTAATATCGTTGGTCGAGTACGATGCCGGACCTCCCTGATTCTCGTTGTGGCGGGTAAAGGAATAGCGCAGCTGAAGGACGGTTGAGGAGTTCAAGGTCAGGTCGTCGGCCACCAGGATGTTGCGCCCATTGGTAATGTTCTGAGCGTAATTAATGTCCCACCCGCTGGGGAATGCGTTGGCGGTGGAGAAGGCCAGGCGGTCAAAGGAAAAGCGGGTGAAGATGCGCTGTTTTTGACTCTCGGCCCAATCCACGCGCACGTCGAACCTTTGTGCGTTGTATGGGTCCATGCCGGGGATGCCGTAGTTGTTCTGAACGTCAGTTGTTGCCGTTTCACACGTAGTGGGGTCGGGCAGGTTGCATTCCGGCATTTTTGACAGAAAGAGCAGACCAGTGGGATTGGGATTGGGGATTTTGTTGTTAGTAAACGGCTGCCGCACCATGCAAATCCCGGTTGGCGAGGTGGAGCATGAGACGGGGACGTCGGGCAGGGTGGGATCGTAAATCGTAAAGCTCATCGCCGAAAAATCTCCTGTCCTTTCGGCCATGGTGGGAACAGAGAAATAGTCTATGCCTTCGAACTCCTGCTGCTGGGTGGCCTCGTAATCGCCGAAGAAAAAGACCTTGTCTCTCTTGATGGGGCCACCTATCGCTCCACCCTCCTGGTAGCGGTAAAAGGAAGGAGGCGTATTGGCTTCGCCGCTGCTTAGCTGGGTTTGCTTGTTGAAGTACTCATTCGCAGACAAGGCTTCAGGCCGGAATACGCCAAAAGCGTCGCCGTGAAAGTTATTCGTTCCGGACTTGCTCACCAGGCTGATGACGCCCGCAGCTCCGCTCTGGTAGGAGGCAGGCGTATTCTGGGTTTCCACCCGTACCTCGTCGACTCCGTCCTCGGGAATATTCATGGCCGGCATGATGGCCGCGAGATTGTTTTCCGCGATGCCCAGCGGACTGCCGTCGAGCATGTAGTAGACCGACCCCACAATGGCGCCGTTGATGGTGGCTGAGGAGATGTCGATTCCGGGGCGGCCGACAGTAATATTCTGGATATCCATCATCGAATCGCTCGAATTGGGCGAGGCGTTGGGCGCCGCTACGCCCGCACTCAACTGCGCGAGATCGAAAACATTGCGGTACAGCAACGGGACGCGGTCGATTTCCTTGGATCCGATCAGCGAACCAACGATAGAGTTGCTGGAATCGAGCAAGTCGGCGGTTTCGGTGACGGTGACCGTCTCTGTGGCCGCGCCCACCTGTAACCTGATATTGGCCTCGGTGACCTGATCCACATTGACATTCACGTTGTTGAGCGCCACGCTGGCGAAGCCGGTCTGGCTGGCCGTCACCTTATACGTGCCGGGATTGAGGGAGACGAATGTGTACAATCCCGCGGAGCTGGTCACTGTTTGCTGCGTCACTCCCGTGGCCTGGTCGAGCAAGGTCACCTTGGCTGCGGAAACGAGCGCGCCGGCTGGGTCGGTGACCGTGCCGCTGATGGTGCCCCGGCCGGCCTGGGCGAACGCCGCGACGGCACAGAGGAATAGCACGCAAGTGGAGAGGAGATTCCGAGCCGGAGACCCGCCAGCAATTTCGATTGTCATAGCCGCCTCCCTCAAAATGTTTTATTCAAACGTTTGAAACCTTGACAAATGAATGTATGATCGTTTGCATTGACTGTCAAGAAGAAAATGGCCGGCGAGGATGTTGGGCGTTTCACGTTCGACCCGGCGCCGGTTCAGCGCACGCACTTTGAGAAAGAAAGGCTGAGAGTGAAGGCGGTGAAACACAAGCCCGGCCATGTGACGCTGCTCGACATTGCCCGCGCCTGCGGCTTCTCTGTGTCCACAGTGTCGATCGTGCTCAGCGAGGCGCCGCTGTCGCGGAATGTGGCTGTCAAAACCCGCGAGCGGATACGCGCCAAAGCGCGCCAGCTCGGCTACCATCCTGATGCCTATGCCCGCTCGCTGCGCCGCCGGCGCAGCCAGACCATTGCTGTTCTGGCCTATGATCTCTCCGACCCGTTTTGCTTTCCTATCCTGCGTGGAATTCAGTCCGGCCTGCACCCCGCGCAGTTCCGGCCACTCTTGATGGACGCCGAGACGGAGCGAAAACTTTTCGACAGTTATTTGAAGATGATCCTGGAGCTCCGCGCCGAAGGCCTCATCGTGATCGCCAGTTGGGTGTTTGAAGAGACCAACCTGCTGGCCGACATGGAAAAGAACCACGTGCCCATCGTGATTGTGGGCCGCGACCTGACCCCGAGCAAGATCAGCTCGGTGCTGGTGGACAACGAGGCGGGAGGTGCGCTGGCCATGCGCCACCTGTGCGCGCTGGGGCATCGCAAGATCGCAGTGATTCGCGGTCCCGCAGAGCTCTTTGACAGCGCACCGCGCTGGGCGGGAGTGCAGCGCGCGGGTGCCGAGGCTGGAATCCGCATCGATCCGCGGCTGGTGTTTCAGCTTCCCGGCATGGTCGATCCTGCCTCCGGGTTCGAGGGCGGCAGGGATTTTGCCCGGCAGATTCTGGCTTCGGGTCGCGCCTGCACAGCCGTGCTCGCTTTCGACGACCTGACTGCTCTGGGCGTGGTGCGCGGGCTCAACGAAGCGGGGCTGCGGGTTCCCGAGGATTGTTCGGTGCTGGGGTTCGATGACGTGCTGCCGGCGGCCATGGCCACACCGGGGATCACAACCATCCGCCAGCCGCTTGCGGAGATGGGCTCGCTGGCGGCGCAGTGGGTGCTGGAGGCGATCGAGGCTCGCGAATCGGGACGCCAGAAAGCTCCGCAGTTGTACAAGGCGCGGCCGGAACTGGTGGTGCGCATGTCCTCAGGGCCGCCGCCGTAGAAAAGTTGATAGGATGAGCGGGAAGCATCGCGCTTCTCTGTCTCGCACGATTTCCGTATTTCAACCTGAAATGCTGGTGCGTATGAGCCGAAATTCGTTTGTATTTCTTCTGGTCCTGCTGGCGTTGCCGGCGGCCGTGCGTGCAGGAACCGTAACGCCTCTCGCCGATGGCTGGCGTTTGCAATCGGCCTGCGAACTTCAGGCCGGCGGAGACGCGATTGCAGTTGCCGGCTTTCCCGTGGAGGGCTGGCTCAAGACCTCAGTGCCCAGCACGGTGCTGGCCGCGCAGGTCGCTGACGGCGTCTTCCCAGACCCGTACTTCGGCGACAACCTGCGCAAGATTCCCGGCACCGATTATCCCATCGGGCATAACTTTTCAAACCTGCCCATGCCGGCTGACAGCCCTTACCGCTGCGGCTGGTGGTACCGCGACGCGTTTACGGCTCCGGCCGCGTCTGCGCAGGATAAGCGCTTCTGGCTGCACTTCGGCGGCATTAACTATCGCGCTGACATCTGGCTCAACGGCCATAAAGTTGCGGACTCGGACACGATTGCGGGCGCTTATCGGACTTACGATCTGGACGTAACGGAATTTCTGAAGCCGGGCAAAGACAATGTGCTGGCCGTGGACGCCTTTGCTCCCACTGAAAAGGATTTGGGCATTAACTGGGTTGACTGGAATCCCGCCCCGCCGGATAAGGATATGGGGCTGATTGGCCCGGTTGAACTGGTGGCAACGGGCGCGGTGACGCTGCGCTCTCCCATGGTGGTTACGCACTTCCTAAATGGTGACTTGAGCACCGCTTATCTGACCGTTTATGCGGAGTTGCACAACGCCTCAGATAGCGCCGTGAAGGGTATTGTCTCCGGATCGGCGGCCGGCGCTCACTTCGAGCAGCCGGTTGAGCTCGCCGCTCACGGAGACCGCAGCATCGTGTTTACTCCGGAACAATTTCCTGTGCTGCGCATTCAGAATCCCAGGCTCTGGTGGCCTTACCAGATGGGCCAGCCGCATCTGGAGCGGCTGACCATGAGCTTCGCGGAAGATGGCGCCAAAAGCCAGCCCAGCGATGAGCAAAGCGTGGAGTTCGGAGTCCGCGAGATCACGTCGGAGCTGACTGCTAATGGCAGCCGTTTATTTCGCATCAACGGCAAGCGCATTCTGATTCGCGGCGGAGGCTGGGCGCAGGATATGTTACTGCGTACCGATGCGAACCGGCTGCGCGAGCAATTCAAAATGATCCGCGACATGCACCTGAACACGTTGCGCCTCGAAGGCAAGCTCGACACCAATGAGTTCTTCAACCTCGCCGATCGGAATGGAATCTTGGTGATGCTGGGCTGGTGTTGCTGCGATCATTGGGAGCGGTGGAGCACCTGGACGCCGCAGGACCTGACCATCGCGACAGCTTCACTGCGCGCGCAGATGTTGCGCCTGCGCTACCACCCCAGCCTGCTGGTATGGCTCAACGGCAGTGACAATCCTCCGCCGCCGGACGTGGAGCGCGCCTATCTCAATATCGAAGCAGAGACGCACTGGCCCAACCCGATTCTTTCTTCCGCCACTGAGCGAGCGACCACGGTCAGCGGTGAAACCGGCGTGAAGATGACCGGACCGTATGACTACGTGGAGCCGAGCTACTGGTATGTGGACAAGCGCTTCGGCGGCGCTTACGCCTACAACACCGAGACCAGTCCGGGACCGGCGATTCCTTCGCTTGCCAGCCGCAAGAAGTTTCTGTCCGACCCAGCGGCGTGGCCGCCCGGGCCTGACTGGAGCCTGCACAACGGGGGCGGCGAGTTCACCAACCTGAAAGTTTTCGATGCTGCCATGGATGATATCTACACCACGCCCGATAACGCCGCTGACTATACGCGTATGGCGCAGACCATGGAGTACGACTCGGAGCGCGCCATGTTCGAGGCTTACAGCAAGAACAAGTACGATTCCACGGGCGTGATTCAATGGATGCTCAACAATGCGTGGCCCTCCATGATCTGGCACCTTTACGACTACTATCTCGATGCAGGCGGCGGATATTTCGGGGTCAAAAAGGCCTGCGAGCCTCTGCACATCCAGTACTCGTACGACGATCAATCGATCATGGTGGTGAACAGCACCTATCAACCGGCCACAGGGCTGCGCGCCGCGGTTGAGGTTTACAACCTGGCATGGAAACAGCTCTACAGCAGTGAGACGGTTATCAATTCTGCTGCCGACAGCTCGCAGCGCGCCTTCGCACTACCGGAAGCTCTGTTTGCCGACGCCACCCGCATCTTCTTCATCGACCTGACACTGAAGGATGCGACGGGCGCACTGGTTAGCCACAACTTCTATTGGGTGCCTGACATGCTCACCACCTTCGACTGGGAGGAGACCGAATACACGCACACGCCGGCGACCCGCTATGAGAATCTGACAGCGCTCACCGAACTTCCGCCAGCCACCGTCGCCGCTCATGCGGAGATTGAAGAAACGCCGCAGGGACGCCAGCTTCGGCTGCACCTCCAGAACACTTCTTCGGCGCTGGCCTTTCAGCTCAACGCGGCGGTGCGGACTGCGTCGGGCGACCTGGTCGCTCCCGTCTTCTGGTCCGACAACTGGATCGAGCTGGTTCCGGGTGAGTCTGCCACTTTGACCGCGCTGTTGCCGGAGAATGCGCCTGATAATCCTGAAGTGCAGATGGAGGGCTGGAATATTCCGGCGGCTACCATTACCCCGCAGGCTGCCGTTGCGGCACACTAGGGTGGTGAATTTGATGTTCATTGCATGACCTGAGAGCCGGAAACGCAGATCCTTCGGCTCCGTTTGGCGCAAAAGGCGCGCCAAACTGCGCTCAGGATGATAGCGTGTTTTTTTAACTAATTTCAGACTCAAGACTTAGGATACGCATGGCAACCTCCGCGCAGCCCGGGAGCGTCGGCCTCAAACGCAGCCTGCGCTTCTGGGACCTGGTGATCTATGGCATCGTCCTGATTCAGCCCACGGCGCCCATGCCGGTCTTCGGCGTGCTCTACAATGTCTCACGCGGCCATGTGGTCTCAGTCATTCTGCTGGCCATGGTGGCCATGCTTTTTACGTCCATCAGCTACGGCTGCATGGCGCGCGCCTATCCCCACGGCGGCTCGGCCTTTCTTTACGTGGGCAAGGAGATTCATCCCAGCCTGGGCTACCTGACCGGCTGGTGCCTGATCCTGGATTACATTGTCAATCCGCTCATCTGCATCATCTGGTGCAGCCACGCGGCCATGAACTTTTTGCCCGGCGTGCCTTATGTTGCCTGGGCCGTGTTTTTCGCGCTCTTTTTTACGGCGTTGAACTGCAATGGCGTGGAAACCTCGGCGCGCATCAACGGGGGCATGGCGGCGGCATTGGGAATCGTGGTGATGCTGGTGCTGATAAGCGCGGCCAGGTGGGTGCTGCATCTTTCTCATTTTTCCCATCTGGGCGCCGGGTTTTTTACGCAGCCGTTTTACGATCCTTCCAGTTTTAGCACCAGCGGCCTGTTGCGCGGAACCTCCATCGCCGTGCTCACCTACATCGGCTTCGACGGCATCTCCCTGCTCACCGACGAAGCCAAAAACCCGGCGCGTAGCGTGCCGCGGGCCATTGTGCTCACCTGCTTTATCACCGGCGTGCTGGCCAGCATCGAGGTATATGCGGCGCAACTCGTCTGGCCGCGCGGCATGGCTTTTCCCGACATCGATACCGCCTATGTCCACGTCTCAGGGCGCATGGGCGGTCCCATTCTGTTTGCCATTGTCAACGCATCGCTGTTGCTGGCCAACCTTGGCTCCGGCATGGCTTCGCAATTGGGCGCGGCGCGCCTGCTCTATGCCATGGGTCAAGACGGTGCGTTGCCCCGCCGCTTCTTCGGCGCGGTGCATCCCAAAACCCGCATCCCACGCAACAACGTTCTGCTGATTGGCACCATTTGTCTGGTGGGCGCGCTCATCTTTAGCTATGAGCTGGGTACCGAGCTGCTGAACTACGGCGCGCTGCTGGCCTTTATGGGCGTGAATCTGGCCTCCATCCTGCGCGGATGGCGGCATGGACGTTTTACGCAAATCATTCCCATGCTGTTGTCACTGGGCGGAGTTATTACATGCTTCCTCTTGTGGATCAATCTGGGCACGCTGGCCCGCGTGGTAGGAACCGTCTGGGCGCTGACCGGCATTATGCTCTGGGTTGTCCGCCGACGCCTCACCGTGCTGCCCGGAGAGTCCTCTTGACAGAGCGCCGCTCACCCGGGGCAACTCGGATGGGGCGCAACGTACGGGCAGCAAACTGCGTAAAAGAGCCCTGTCGCAGTAAATCCGCTGTCAGGGTGCGGCTTTAGTCGTGCCGAAAATGCAGAACAAGCGATTCGGGCTTTAGCCCGTGAGGAAATGCTCAATCCCCAGGGATTCCCCGGCCCCAGTCCTACAATGGAATCGAGCGCACCATACGGAAGCTGGTAATCGAAATCGTCTTGTGGTTTCCTTGTCTTGTGGCGCGATCTATTTGTATTTGACGATTCGGCACGAATGGGCAGAGGCCGGACTTTTGTCCAAGGACTTTTTCAAATGTAGTCTGAAAGTGAGAATATTGTGGATTGGTGTAGCAACCGCCATCGCATTACTTTTTCTCATTGCTATGCCCTACGTCCCCTGAGATTAGAGTCGAGAGAGAATGCGTCCTTTTCAATTTCGCCCCCTGGTGATCGTGTTCCTCGGACTGGCTTTCATCACAATCGGCTGTCGCTCCAAGTCAGCGCTGACAGCCGAGCAGGCGGAAGGCAAGCATCTCTACGACGTCCGCTGCGCCCATTGCCACGAAGACAACGATGAGGGGCTCAAAAAAGTTCCGCCCAATCTGCACGGCATCTTCGACCACTCCACACTGCCCAGCGGCCTTCCGGCCACCGACCAGATAGTGGAGCGCGAGGTGCTGTCGGGCCGGGGCATGATGCCTCCATTCGAGGGCCGCTTCACCGATCAGCAGATGGCCGCCCTCCTGGCCTATCTCCACACCGGGATGCGATGAGGGCTTCCGTGAAGGGTACGGGGCTTCAGCTCGCACATCAAGCTGCCCGAATTGGGCACGACTTTACCCGCTGAGGGAATGCGCGATCGAGCAGCCTGCCCCTCTGATGAAATGGGATGCTTTATGCTGGTCTCCTGTGCGAGGTCGCGCTTGCCGAGCCACGAATCTCAACCAAGACAAGAACCGCACGAAGTGCTGCGCGAAGCGCTGCAAGTACGCGGCGTGGTGCAGGGCGTCGGCTTTCGCCCCTTTGTCTACCGGCTCGCGAACGAGGAGGGCCTCGGCGGGTTCATCGGCAACGATACGGATGGAGTCACGATCGAGATTGAAGGTCTCGCAGAGCGCATCGATGCTTTCCTGGCGAGACTTCGGGCTGAAGCGCCGCCGCTTTCGCGTATCGACTCCATGACTGCACGAAGCATTCCACGAAAACAAGAAAAAAACTTCCGTATCGTCGCCAGTGAAGTGCACGGGCAGGTGAGCACCGGAATTCCGGCCGATGCGGCCACCTGCGCCGACTGCCTGCGCGAGCTGCTCGATCCCGCCGATCGCCGTTACCGATATCCGTTCCTGAACTGCACCAACTGCGGACCGCGCTTCACCATCACGCGCCGCATCCCCTACGACCGTCCGCAGACCTCCATGGCGCGATTCAAAATGTGCGCAGCCTGCCAGGCCGAATACGACGATCCAACCAATCGGCGCTTCCACGCGCAACCCAATGCCTGCTGGAAATGCGGCCCGCGCGTATGGCTGGCGGACGCGGAAGGCAGAGAAACTCCCTCTGCCGATCCGGTCACCGCGTGCATCGATCGCCTGATGGCCGGCGAGATTCTAGCCATCAAGGGCGTCGGCGGATTTCACTTGAGTGTGGATGCAACCAACGAGGCGGCCGTGATGCGCTTGCGGGAGCGCAAGCATCGCTACGGCAAGCCGCTGGCCGTGATGGTGCGCGATCTGGCCGCGGCACGCGAGTTGTGCGATCTGGCCAGCGAAGAAGAAAAGCTGCTAACCACGCCTGCGCGGCCGATTGTGCTCGCTCGCGGCCGGGACAATTCCGGCATCGCACCCTCCGTCGCGCCGGGCATTCCATGGCTCGGCATCTTTCTGCCCTACGCTCCTTTACAGCATCTACTCTTTGCCGATCCACGCGTGCGCGCCCTGGTGATGACTTCTGCGAATCTGAGCGAAGAGCCCATCGCCATCGACAACGACGAAGCGCGCGCGCGCCTGGGCCACATCGCCGATGCATTTCTGATGCATGACCGCGAAATCCTGCAGCGTTGCGACGATTCCGTGCTTGCCGTCGTCGATGGCGTGCCGCAGTTGATTCGCCGCGCTCGCGGGTTTGTGCCACTGGGCATTCCTATGCCGATTGATTCTCCGCCGCTGCTGGCCGTGGGCGGACATTTGAAGAGCGTCTTCACGCTGGCCCGCGGCCGCTTCGCCTACCAGAGTCAGCACCTCGGCGATCTCGAAAATGTGACCGGTCTCGATTTCTTCCGTGAATCGCTCGATCACCTGATGCGCACTTTCGAAATCGAGCCGGAGATTGTTGCGCACGATCTGCATCCGGGCTATCTCTCCACAAGCTGGGCGAAGGAGCGGGCGGCCGAGCGCGGACTCCGCTTGATTGCGGTGCAGCATCATCACGCGCACATCGCCGCCTGCATGGCCGAGCACGGCCTCAAAGGACCGGTCATCGGCCTCGCGCTCGATGGCACCGGCTACGGCACGGACGGGCGCATCTGGGGCGGGGAAGTATTGCTGTGCCGGCTGGAAGGTTTCGAGCGATTCGCGCACCTTGATTACGCGCCCATGCCCGGCGGGGAAGCGGCTATCCGCGAGCCGTGGCGCATGGCCTTCGGGGCATTGCATGAAGCGGGTTTTTCGATGGATGAGGCGAAGGAATTGACCGGCGCGTCGGATCGGGAGGCTCGCGTTATGGGACGGATGATTGAGCGTGGGCTGAATGCTCCGCTTACTTCGAGTCTCGGCCGGCTCTTTGATGCGGCTGCAGTAGTCGCGCTCGGACGGCGTGAAGTGGATTACGAAGCGCAGGCAGCGATTGAGTTGGAGGGGATTGCGGTGGACGAGCCGGACGAAGACGATGTGGGGGTCTATGCGCTGGACCTTACGGCTGGCGATTGGTTGCAACACGAACCGGCGATCCTCAGTGCCGCTTCTTTATGGCGCGCGGTTGCCGGCGATCTCCGCGGCGGCGTAAGTAAGCGCGAGATCGCTGCGCGCTTCCACTCCGCTGTCGCCGATGTTTTCGTTCGCGCAGCGAAGCTGGCCCATGAACGCACCGGGATCAGGCAGGTAGCCATGAGCGGCGGCTGCCTGCACAACCGTTGGCTCGCGCACCTGTTGCGAACCAGATTGGAATCGGATGGATTCGAGGTTTATGGTCACAAGCAGGTCAGCCCCGGTGACGGTGGCCTGAGCTATGGCCAGGCGGTGGTTGCCGCAGCCACGCTCGCAAAGTGATGTATGCCGACCTGTGTGCGACAGGTGACTCGAAGGAGTAGGCAGATGTTGACTGATAGTTTCTTGCTAAGGTTTAAGTGCGAGACCGAGGAGATTTGGCGCGGAAAATCATTAGGCCCGCGAATCTATGGATTCCAGTTTCAGGCAGGCATGCAATGGCTCCCAGGCTTGTCAGATGAGGAAGTACTTGCCTACGAAAACGAAGTTTGTGCGCGATTTCCATCCGATTTTCGAGCCTTCCTTTCTATAATGAACGGGACCGACCTCGCCACCTTGAATATCTATGGAAGCAGCGGCGAACCAACACGGGAGGCTGTCGGAGTCTATTCGTATCCAAGAGACTTGGAGCGAGTCAGACATTGCATTTCTCAAGCAAACGAAAACCCCGATGTCCTCCGAGCAACATTGGATGAAGAAGGCTTCAAGCTTTCTGAAAGCGCGAAGCTCATCCCGATTTATGCGCATCGTTTCGTCGTTTGCGAGGAGGATCGAGAAAGAGCGTGGTGCTATCTATTTGGGATTCTGGGGATGCAATTGTGTACGGAAACGAACTGCAAGAGTATTTAGAGAGGGAGTTCCTCCGAGACCTACCCTGACAGTTTTACCAGCTCCTGCGCCTCATGCCGCGGGCCGAGGATCGAAATCCGCGGCAGGCGACCGCGCACCATGGCAACCTCGTCGCAGCGGTGCAGGCGCGGGCAGCTCTGGCAATCCTTGAAGATTTTGTCGGGCAGCTCAGCCTTGTCCTCTACAATGCGAAAGCCGTACTTGAAAAAGAAATCGGGGATGCGCGTGAACAGGCACACCGACTGGATGCCGTGCTCCTCGGCTTCTTCGATCAGCGCCTTCAGAATTTTGCCGCCGGCACCCTTTGCTTTCGTCTCAGGCTTGACGACGATAGAGCGCACCTCGCACAGGTGCGGCCCGTAGAGGTGCAGCGCGCCGCAGCCGAGAAACACGCCGGCGTCCGACTCTGCCACCGTGAAATCGCGAATGTTCTCGCAAATCTCCGCGAACGCCCGCTTGAGCAGCGTGCCGTCGCCGGAAAGCGAATTCACCAAATCGTAAACGTTGGACGCGTCGTGAAGGAGAGCTTTACGCACCCGCATGGGCAGCCTCCCTGACGTCATTTTTCGTCAGCGCCGCAACTCGCGCGGCGGCATCTTCGAGCGCCTGGTGCACGCGCGCCCGCGCCGTTCCGCCGATCACATCGTGGCAATCGAGCGTGGCGTCCAGCGTGACGGCCGCATAGAAATCCTGATCGAATTCCGCGCCGAACTGGCGCAGCTCGTGGAGCGACAAATCGCCCAGCTCCACGCCCTTGTCGAGCGCAAAGCGCACGGCGTTGCCAATTTTTTCGTGCGCGCTGCGGAAGGGAACTCCCCTGTAGACGAGGTACGTGGCCGCGGCCATCGCATTCAGATAGCCGGTTTGCGCGGCTTTCGACATGCGCTCGCGGTTGAACTGGAGAGCAGCGGTAAATCGCGCCACCAAAGCGAGCGTTTGCGGCAAAAACTCAACGGCGAACGCTGGCTCCTGGGCTTCCTGCATGTCTTTATTGTAGGCCAGGGGCAAGGCTTTGATCAGCAGCGTGACTGTTTGCGCGGCGCCGTGAATGCGGCCCACTTTCGCGCGCAGCAGCTCTGTCAAATCGGGGTTTTTCTTTTGCGGCATGGCGCTCGATCCGGTTGAAAATGCTTCCGGCAGGATCACAAATCCGTACTCCGCGGTGGCGAAGAGCGTGATCTCTTCGGCAAAGCGGCTCAGATGCAATCCAATAAACGTAAGGGCGTGCAGATACTCGAGGATGAAGTCGCGGTCGCTGGTGGCGTCGATGGAATTTGCCGTGGGCGCCGTAAAGCCGAGTTCGCGAGATGGAATGGTGCGATCGAGAGCGACCGTGGCTCCAGCCACGGCGCCGGAACCAAGGGGACAAACATTCAGCCGCGTGGCGCAATCCTTGAGCCGGCCGGCATCGCGCAATGCCATCTCTACATATGCGAGCAGCCAGTGCGCGACGAGCACCGGCTCGGCGCGCTGCAAATGCGTGTAGCTGGGCATGACGGCGTCGCCAGCCGCGCGCGCTTGCTCGATCAAGGCACCGGCCCAGGCCGCGATTCCTTCAATCACAAGCTCGATCTGGCTGCGCACGTAGAGGCGCAGATCGGTGGCGATCTGCTCGTTGCGGCTACGCCCGGAATGCAGTTTGAGCCCCAGAGAGCCGACGCGCTCCGCCAGTTTCAATTCCACAAAATGATGAATATCTTCAGAAGTCGCGTGATTGCGCACCGCGGCCTGGCCGGCCTCCGATGCGTGCTCGTCCGCAATCGCATCCAGCGCGTCGCAAATCTGCGCGCGTTCGGTTGCGGTCAGTATTCCGGCTGCGCACAAAGCTGCGGAATGCGCCTTGCTGGCGGCAATCTCTTCATTGAGGAGTCGCCAGTCAAAGACGATTGACCGCTGCCATGCTTCGAACTCGCGATCGAGCGGCTCACGAAAGCGGCCGGACCACATCTTCCCGGATTGTTGATCGCTGGACATTACTTTAACCGTACATTGACGCTTTCGATTTGTACTTTCCCAGGTCCCAAATGCGGGGACCTGGGGCACCCAATGCTATTCCTTCTCCCTGCCATTCTTGAGTTGGGGCATTTCGCTGCCTTTGCTGAGCGTGAGGAGGCCGGTTTGGGCGTAGGTCAGCAGCTTGTCCCGCGTGTCGGCGATGTCGAGATTGCGCATGGTGAGTTGCCCGATGCGGTCGCGCGGCGAGAAGGTAGATTCGGTCTTCTCCATGCTGAGGCGCTCGGGATGGAAGGTGAGGTTGGGCGACTCGGTGTTGAGAATGGAATAGTCATTGCCGCGGCGCAACTCGAGTGTGACCTCGCCGGTGATGGGTTTGGCGACCCAGTGCTGGGCGGATTCGCGAAGCATGATGGCCTGGGAGTCGAACCAGCGGCCCTGGTAGAGCAGACGGCCCAGCTTGCGGCCGTTGTTGCGGTACTGCTCGATGGTGTCCTCGTTGTGGATGCCGGTGATGAGGCGCTCGTAAGCGATGAAGAGCAGGGCGAGGCCCGGCGCTTCGTAAATGCCTCGGCTCTTGGCCTCGATAATTCTATTCTCAATCTGATCGGACATGCCCAAGCCGTGACGGCCGCCGATGCGGTTGGCTTCGAGCAGGAGGGCAACGGAGTCCTCAAATTGCCGGCCGTTGAGCGCGACCGGGAAACCCTCTTCGAAGCGGATCGTGACCTCTTCGCGCCGGATCTCGACATCGTCGCGCCAGAATGCTGCGCCCATGATGGGGACAACGATTTTGACCGAGGACGAAAGATGTTCGAGATCCTTGGCTTCGTGGGTTGCGCCCAGCATGTTGGAGTCGGTGGAGTAAGCTTTCTCAGCGGACATCCTATAAACAAATCCTGACCGCTGTATGAAGGCGGACATTTCGGTGCGGCCGCCTAGCTCGTCGATAAAAGCGGCGTCAAGCCAGGGCTTGTAGATCTGCAAGCTGGGATTGACGAGCAGGCCGTAGCGATAAAATCGCTCGATGTCGTTGCCTTTGAAGGTCGAGCCGTCGCCCCAGATATGAACGTCGTCCTCCTTCATCGCAGCTACCAGCATGGTCCCGGTGACCGCGCGGCCGATGGGGGTGGTGTTGAAGTATGCAATGCCCGCAGTCGTGATGTGGAAGGCCCCGGCCTGGAGCGCGGCGATGCCTTCGCGAACCAGCGGGCCACGGCAGTCGATGAGCCGCGCCTTTTCTGCGCCGTATTCGAGGGCCTGGCGCGGGATGGCGTCGTAGTCGGATTCGTCGGGCTGGCCAAGGTTGGCCGTATAGGCGTAGGGGATTGCGCCCTTCTGCTTCATCCAGTGCAGGGCGGCGGAGGTGTCGAGCCCTCCGGAGAAGGCGATGCCGACTTTTTGGCCGACGGGCAGGGATTCGAGAATGACAGACATGCGTGCGAAACCTCTTAGAGCGCCTAGCTTCTGACTATTTGCTCCTAGCTTTCAGCTAGAGTTGATCGTTTTTTGTAGGCGTTTTGCATTGATTGAAGTTCCTGAATGGTGATTGGCCGCGGTTTAGTCTGAAGGGGTTCTTCAGGCAACCATTCGACAAACCTGTGCCCTTTCTTTTCATTGTCCTTCCAATAAACGCCTTCGTAGTCAATAAAAAATCTGCCGCCGAACGTAGATTGACGAATTTCAATAAACATGCCTACAACCTGATCGAGAATTGGTGACTGGCTTCGTAAATACTCTCTTAGTTGATCGGGTGTGGGACCCGAGGTCACGAATGGCCAAGGGATCTCCGAGAGGTTCGAACTAAAAACAGCGTGACAATCATTTCGTTTCACTTTTTGAAGTTCTCTAAACTTGTCGAATTCGCCCTTGCCGATCCGAATGGGTTTCACAAAGTCTCCTTTGTAATCCTGTATCCCTCAGGGGCTAAAGCCCTCACTCATTCTGCGAAAGTTGCGGCACGACTAAAGTCGTGCCCTTTCAAAACCCCTATTGATTACTGATAACGCTTCACTGCTCTGCGCTCACCGAAAACTTGCTTACATTAGCCAATCCGCCGAGCAGCAACAGCATCAATGCCTTCTGTGCGTGCAAACGGTTCTCGGCCTGGTCGAAGACGATGGACTGCGGGCTGTCGATTACCGCGTCCGTCACTTCTTCGTTGCGGCGCGCGGGCAGGCAGTGCATGAACACCGCGCTGCTCTTAGCTTTCGACATGAGAGCCTCGTTGACCTGGAAGGGCCGGAAGATGGGCGCGCGCTTGGTGGATTCGTGTTCCATGCCCATGCTCACGCACACGTCGGTGTAGATGGCGTCGGCGCCTTCGGCGGCGGCCTGCGGATCCTGGAGCAGGCGAATCTCGCATCCCTGGGCCTGCGCCATTTCGCGCGCGATGGTCACGATTTCGATGTCGGGCGAGTAGCCGCGGGGCGTGGCCACCGTTACGTTGGCGCCCAACTGCGCGCCGGTAAGCATCAGCGAATGGCAGACGTTGTTGCCGTCGCCCACGTAGGTGAAGTTGAGGCCGGCGACGGAGCCGAAGTGCTCTTCGAGAGCCATGAAATCGGCCAGCGCCTGGCAAGGATGCTCGAAATCGGAGAGCGCGTTGATGACCGGCACGCGCGAGTTTGCGGCCATCTCGGTAATGGTGTCGTGGGCGTAGGTGCGCAGCACGATCACGTCGACCCAGCGCTCCAGGTTGCGGGCCACGTCGGCGATGGTTTCGCGCTCGCCCAGGGGCGCGTTGGTCTGGTCCACGAAGATGGCGTTGCCGCCCATGGTGTTGATGCCCGTTTCGAACGCCAAGCGCGTGCGCAGGCTGGCCTTTTCGAACATCAGCACCATTTGTTTGGCGTCGAGCGCATGGCGGTACTCGCGCGGGTTGCGCTTGACTTCGTGGCCGAGCTTGAGGATGGCGCGCACTTCGGCGCTGGAAAGATCGGCGACGGAGCACAGGTCTTCGCCGGCCATGCGCGCCGCCGCGGCAAGAATATCGGGATCTTTATGCACGGAGATTGCCTGCTCCGTATGTTCCATAGTTGCTTTGCTAGCCATGATGCACTTCTCCTGCGGTCGGGGATTTGCTTCCGTGCGTGCTGTGCGCGGCCGCGTGTTCGGTAAGGATTTCGTCGAGCGCAGCGATGGCTGTATCCACGTGCGCCTTCTCCAGAATGTAGGGCGGCAGGAAGCGCAATACCGTATCGCTTGTGCAGTTAATGAGGATGTGGCGCTTGAGCATCTCGGTCACAACTTTTTTGCCGAGATCGGCGGAATCGAGCTCCGCGGCCAGCATCAGGCCAATGCCGCGCACATCGACGATGGCTTCGTGACGCGCCGCCAGGGCGCGCAGTTGATCCTGGAAATAAAGGCCAACGTTCGCCGCGCGCTCCAGCAGGCCATCTTTCTCGATGGTGTCGATCACGGCGATGGCGACGGCGCAGGCCAGCGGCCCGCCGCCGAAGGTGGTTCCGTGCATGCCGGCATGAATCGCGCGCGCTACTTCTTCAGTGCACAAAGCTACGCCGAGCGGAATGCCGCCCGCAAGGGGCTTGGCCAATGTGGTCACATCAGGCTGAATGCCGTAGTGCTGATACGCGCACCACTTTCCGGTGCGGCCCATCCCGGCCTGAATCTCGTCTACGATGAGCAGAGCTCCGGTCGAGTCGGCGAGAGCGCGAGCAGTGGCGAAGAAATCACTCGTCAGCGGACGAACGCCGCCTTCGCCCTGGATCGCTTCGACCAGAATCGCGCACACGTCGCTCGAAAATTTCGCGCGCAGATCGGCTTCGTCGTTGAAGCGCACAAACTCCACGTCCGGCATTACCGGCGCGAACGGCTCGCGGTACTTGGCTTTGTAGGTTGTCGACATGGAGCCGAAGGTGCGGCCGTGGAAGCTCTGTTCCAGGGCCAGGAACTTCGTTCCGATCTCTTTGCCCTCGCTGCGCTTTAGCCCTCCGTAAGCGCGCGCCAGCTTCAGCGCGCCCTCCCACGCCTCGGTGCCCGTGTTGGCAAAGAACACGCGATCGAGTCCAGTGCGCTCGGTCAGGCGCATGGCCAGCTCGGCCTGGCCTTCGTGATAGTAGAGGTTCGAGATGTGGATCAGCTTGCGGCTCTGGTGCGCGATCGTGTCCACGATCGCCGGATGGTTGTAGCCCAGCGCATTGACACCGATGCCGCTCAGCAGGTCGAGATACTTCTCGCTCTTTTCGTCCTTGAGATATACGCCTTCGCCATCCACGAACAGCACCGGGCTGCGGTCGTAAGTCGAAAGCAGAAGCCTCGTTTCCGCGGCGCGAATTTCATCGACTTTCATAAAAACCTCCGGGCCGTTCCCTCCGTGGCTAAGGCCCGCTCATTATTCGGCTGCTTATGCGGCGCGACTAAAGTCGTGCCCTTTCAAAGAACCAATAAGAATCAGGCCACCATCACTTCGGTGCCGTGGGAAATGCGCGCGCTGCACAAGTCGGGAAGGGAGTGGGCCGCTTCGGCAGGTAGAATGCGCACGCGCTTCACACCATTCAACAGAGCCTCGCGGCAGGCGCCCAGCTTGGGCAACATGCCGCCATAGATCACGGCGCTCTGCGCCATCTCGGCAATTTGATCGATGGAAAGCCATCGCAACACCTCGCCGTCCGCGCCCTTCACGCCGGGAACATCGGTGAGAAATACCAGCGCGTCGGCATTGCACGCAATGGCACAGGCCGCGGCCATCTCATCGGCGTTCACGTTGTAATACTCGCCGTCGAATCCCAGCGCCATGGACGAAATCACAGGGACGCTGCTCAACCGCCAGATGGCTTCAATCCAGCGCGGATCGCTGGATGCAATCTCGCCCACGTAGCCGAGATCGGGTGCGGTACGTTTTTTGCGGGCGCGAAAAATCAGACCGTCGCCTCCGGATAGCCCCACCGCCGGCTGGCCCAGCGCGCCCAGCGCGGCCACCAATACCTTATTTACGCGGCCGGCCAGCACCATCAGCGCCACATCGCGCGTCTCCTTCGTGGTCACCCGCAGGCCGTTCACAAACTCGCTCTCGATGCCTAACGCTTTTAGCATCCTGGTCAGTTGCGCACCGCCCCCGTGCACCACGGCCACCTGATTGCCGTCGCGCACCAGGTCAGCGATGGCTCGCATAGAGCCTTCCAGCAGCGCCGGATTCTCAAGACCGGCTCCGCCCAGCTTGACCACGAATCTCATTTCGACCCCTCTGTCTGGTTTTTCAACCCAGCCCCTCCGACTCGCCCCAACCCATCATCAGGTTCAGATTCTGCACCGCCTGTCCCGCCGCGCCCTTGAGCAGATTGTCGAGGCAGCTCACCACCACCGCGCGCCGCCCGCTCGCGTCAAGTTCAAAACCAATATCCGCGTAATTGGTGCGCACCGAATGCTGAATCTGCGGCAAGCCTTTTTCATAGAGCCGCACCATGGGGCTGCCCGCATAGAACTCCCTGTACACGCGCGCCACGCTCTCGCGCGTCTGCGTCTCCTTGAAGCGCAAATAGATTGTGGACAAAATCCCACGCGAAATGGGCAGCAGATGCGGCGTAAAAACAATCTGGCCGCCCGTCACCCCGATCTGTTCCAGCAACTCGCCGGTATGACGATGCGCAAAGACGCCATACGCGGAAAGATTGTCGGCCGCATGCATGAAGTGCGTCCTGGCCGTGGGCGCCTTGCCCGCGCCGCTGACGCCGCTCTTCGAATCCGCGACAATTCCGTGCTCCAAATCCACCAGTCCGGCCTGCACCAGCGGTTTCACGGCCAAAATCACCGAAGTTGCATAGCAACCAGGGTTCGCCACCAGCCGCGCGCCGGCAATCTCCGCGCGATGCAGTTCCGGCAGCCCGTACACTGCCTGCGCCTGCGTAGCTACGGCCGTTTGCGTGCCCTCGTCCTCAAAGCAATACACGGCGCGATTGACCGCATCCCCAAGCCGCCATGCGCCGCTCAGGTCAATCACCCGCAGCCAGCGCGCAAGTGCAATCGGAATTACTTCGCGCGAAATCTCGTGGGGCGTAGCCTGAAACAGAACCTCTACGCCGCGTTCCGCCAGCAACTCCCACGAAAACGGCTCCAGGCGCAGATTCCCGGTGCCGTTGCTGCCGCCCAGGTGGGGATGAATCTCTACCAGCGGAACACCACCGTGCGCCGCACCCTCGTCGTCAACGCGTCCGGCAAACACCGGCGGCTGATCGTGCAGGCGCGGATGGCGCAGTAGCAGCCGCGCCAGCTCCGCGCCGGCGTATCCCCTCACTCCCACTACCGCGGTTTGCACCGTCTCACTCATACGTTCAACATCGTCCTCAGGCGCGTGGCCACATCCACTGCGCGCCGCGTGTCGGGGCAGATAATCAACACCGTGTCGTCGCCGGCGATGGAGCCCACCACCTCCGGCCAACCTTCGCGATCGAACGCCGCAGCGACCGGCTGCGCTCCGCCCATTGCCGTGCCCACCACCACCTGGTTCATCGCCTGCCGCACCCGCAGCCCGAAACTGCCGATCATCTCCGCCAGCGACGGCGGCGCATCGTCCTCATCGTCATCCGGCCAGCTGTGATTCCCATTGGGCAGCGAATAGCCGCCCGGGCCCTTCATCAGCCGCAGCTCGTGTATGTCCCGGGACAGCGTGGCTTGAGTCACCTCAATGCCGCGCCGGCGCAGCTTGCGCCGCAGCTCGTCCTGGCTGGCTACCGGCGAGCTCGACAACACGTCGCGGATTGCGTTCAGGCGCTGGTCCTTCATTTTCATTCCACCTGCGCGGCGCGATTCACGCCATGCAAGACAGCACCTCCGCCGCAGGTCTTGATAACAAAGAAAAGACGCGGCTCACGGAAGAGAACCGCGCTACGCATAAATATACAATGCGTTTGTATAACTATGCAAGAATTTTTTCAAGGGGAATCAAGCGGAGAACCTGCCCTTGCGGGCCGGTTTCGGGCAGCCCATTCAGGTATGCTCCGCCTCTTTGTCCGCATGCACTGGTTCCAGGTCTGTTTGAACGGGCGCGACGGCGTAGGAGCGTTCTGCGGCGGCTTTCCTGCGCCGCTTCTCCCGGTACATCTCTTCGTCTGCGCAGGCCAGCAGTTCCGGCAGGGTGGTGCGATTGGTTGTCTCCGCAGTAGCGGAGCCGATGCTGAGGCTCAACGCAAACCGGGTGTGATGCATCTTATACTGTGCCGCGCCATTCTGCAGGCGGCGCGCCGCATCCGCAATTCCGGCGCGGCCAAACTGACCGGCCACGGCAAATTCATCTCCGCCGATCCGGCCCAGCACATCCGTCTCGCGAAACGTATCGCGCAGAATGGTTGCCGTCGCTGCCAGGTAGCCCGATCCCGCCTGGTGACCGAGCTCGTCGTTGATCTGCTTCAGATCGTCCACGTCGACAAAGAGCACGGAAAATGGTTCGTGCGAGCGCCGCGCCAGCAACAGCGCCTGCTTGGCAAGCAGTTGGAATCCGCGCAGGTTGTTGAGGCCGGTCAACGGGTCGCGCAACGACATTCCCTTAATCTCGCTTTCCAGCGCGTTGAGCCGCCAGGCCAGATAGATCAGCAGAGACATGGAAACCGCTGCTGCCACGGTGGCCAGCAGGGCCGTGATGTAATGCGGCGGCATCCGCCCGAGGCCGAGAAGGTGCGCGCGCAGTCCTTCGCGAATATAAGGCAGCATCACCAGGATTGGAGTAACGATCCGCACCACTTTGCTGCCGATCCCGTCTCCCAGCAGGATGGAGAAAACGCCGTTGTGCGCTCTGCGAAGGAACACCGCCAGACTAAGCAGCGACAGGCAAAACAGGCTCTGCGCAGAGATTGCGACCGCGGAAACCGGCCCGAAGAAACGCAAGCTTCCGATGATGTATCCAGAAACCAGCACCGCTGTCACAAACAGCAGGCAGAAGGTAAAGAAGTCCGCGAAGATTGCGGCCAGCGGCCGCCGCGCGCGGCTGAGCAGGATCGCGATCGCCAGCAGCGCAAATCCGCCCGCTCCCTGAAGCGGCATCTTCATGGCCGGCCACGCCGCTTCAGACGAAAGTCCGAGTGTCGAAATGGCCAACTGCTTGGCAAAAACCGCCGCCGACCCGGCCGCCACCAGGAAAGCGATCCCCATCCCCATCCTGCGGGCGCGCCGGCCGAATCGCGGCCCCGAGAAGTAAAGGCTCGCAGCGCTCAAGAGCGCTGCCACCGCGGCTGGCGCGCTCATTGGCGCCCAGCCGCCCTTGAAGGCTGTAGCCGCAACGGGTGCGAAGCCACCGGCGATATTGAACCCGACCACCGCGGTTACCAGCGCCAGGGCGAGATTCTCCCCGGCAGCCAGTTTGCCCATCAAGGCAGTTTCGGATTCGGTCCACCGCAAATCATCGGTTCTTTCACGCATGGACTTTTGATGAGAAGGGAGATTTTCGGCCCGGGAATCCACTTCGCTGCACCCCTTTCAGTGTAGCGCCGGATCAGAGCGGTTGAAGACACGGGTTGATACCCCTTTAGCGGAATGTGCCTGCCTGGTCAACGAAACGTAACTGGGACTCGATTCAACGCCCGGATGCCGATAATCGCTTGGCGCTGGTACACTCTCCTGTGCTGGTACACTCCTGTAATTGATTGACTTCTTCCGATTAAGAACAGAATCCATGACACTTGTCTCTCCCATCCTCACCATCAATGACATCTTTCGCCGCGTCAGCAGGGCAGCCAATCCGCGCGCCGTGCTCTGGCAGGATCAAGCCGGAGATTGGCAGCCGCTGTCTTCGGACCAGATCTACCAACGCGTGCGCGCTGTGGCTCAGGCATTTCTGGCCTGGGGCGTGCGCCGGGGCGATCGCATCGCCATCATCGGGGAGAATCGCTGGGAGTGGGCCGTTACGGATTTTGCGGTGCTGGCCATCGGCGCCGCCGATGTGCCCATTTACCCCACCCTCACCGCCGAACAGATCGCTGTGCTGCTGCGCGATGCCGGCTGCCGCATCGCAGTCGTCTCCACGCGCCAGCAATTCGACAAGCTCGATTCGGTTCGAGCTGAAATCGGCCTCGAGCGCATCGTCATCATGGATGCTCCCGCGCTTCCGGGAACTATCGCCTTTCAGGATCTCGTAGCTGGCGCCGATGCCAACGGCGCTCAACGCGATCCCGAGTTCGACGCCATGGTCCATTCTGTTTCGCCCGACGATCTGGCCACCGTTATCTATACGTCGGGAACTACCGGCGATCCCAAAGGCGTGGTTCTCACCCACGGCAACATCGCTTCCAACCAAAACCTTGCCGCCGAAGACTTTCACTTCGACTCCGCCGACGCCTGCATCTCGTTTTTGCCCCTCTCGCACATCACCGCACGCGCCCTGGATTACGTAATGTACAATTACGGCGCCCAGGTGGCGTATTGCCCGCAGTTCGACCGGCTGCCCCAGGCTATGCGCAAAGTCCGCCCCACGGTGATCGTCGGCGTGCCCCGCGTCTACGAGAAAATCCGCCAGGAAGTGGAGCGCCGGGCCGCTCTTTCACCCGTCAAGAAGCGGCTGCTGGCAGCGGCCCTGGCACTCGGCGATGGCTTTCGCGACATTGTTTACGACGGCCGGCAGCCCACGTCGGTGCTTTGGAAACTGGCCAACAAGCTGGTCTACTCCAAGGTGCGCGAGGCCTTTGGCGGCCGCGTTCACACCTTCATCTCCGGCGGCGCGCCTTTGGGGCTGGACACCGCGAAGTGGTTTGCCTCAGCCGGCATCGCGCTCTGGGAAGGTTACGGTCTCACCGAAACTTCGCCCGTCATCTCCATCAATACACCCATAAATCACCGCATGGGCTCAGCGGGAATGCCGTTGGCCAACGTGATCCTCAAATTCGCGGAGGACGGCGAACTGCTGGTGCGCGGCCCGTCGGTTTTTTCCGGCTATTGGCAGAACCCCGAAACGAATGCCGAATGCATAGACTCCCGGGGCTGGTTTCGCACCGGCGACATTGCTCGCCTCGACGCCGACGGTTTTCTCTACATCACCGACCGCAAGAAAGAGCTGCTCAAGACTTCGGGCGGCAAGCTGATCGCGCCTCAGCCCATCGAAAACAAGCTCAAGAATAACGCTTTGGTGGGCAACGCCGCGCTGGTCGGCGACAGGCATAAATTCGTATGCGCTCTCGTCTCCCCGAATTTTGCGGCTCTGGAGGATTGGGCGCGCCAGCATGGAGTGGCGGTTACTTCCCGAGCCCAATTGCTGGCCGAGCCGCGCGTGCTTGCGCTTTATGGCGAAATTGTTGAGGACGTGAACAGGGGCCTGGCCAACTTTGAGACTCTGAAGCGCTTCCGCATCGTTGCCGAGGAGTGGACCCAGGAGGGTGGCCAGCTTACGCCTTCCATGAAGCTCAAGCGCCGCGTGATCACGGAACAATACGCGGCGGTAATCGGCGAACTCTACGCGGACGAAGCAACCGCGCACGCCGCATCGGCGAGCTGATCCGCCAAATTTCCTTGCGGAACAGCACTCCCATCTTCCACATGCGCCGCAAGCCGCGGAAGAAAGGCGCGCCCCACGCGCCCACACCCAGCACCGCGCCAAAGACAATCACCGCATCGATGCTCAGGCGGCCGGCGCTCGACCAGTAGGCATCGGGCGAAAGATTCAGCCAAAGCGCAAACTCATCCAAGGTGAGCGCCGCGCCCACGCCGTAGCCCACCGACATCAGGCGGCTCAGAAAAATAGACATGGGCGAGTGCGACCGCCCGAGATCCAGCAGCCATCCATAGCCCACCAGCAGGAGGATCAGAATGCCCCACACTAGGTGATGAATATGGTGCCCGCGCACCACCACCCACTGAAAGTGTCCCTCGTGGTTCACGATGCGGTGCACCAGGATGCGGATTCCCGCAAAGGTAATCAGGAAGGAGACCGAGGCAATGAACATGCGCCGCCGCGGCCGGTCGGGAATGGTAGTGCGGATCAGGAACCCCAGCCGCGTCAACTGCAGCAGCACCAGCAGCACGATGATAACCAGGCTGACGAAAGCCAGCAACAGAAGTGCGCCAACTCCGGGCATAGTTCTATTCAATCAGAGAAGAGCGGTTCAGCTCACAGTTTCTTGTATGTTCACAGTACGCAGGCTGTAGCCTTTAGCTACGGGCCGGTTAACTTGTTCCCTGCATTCTTGTATTCTCCGTCACTTTGCCCTTTACAGCCGCGGAGTACACTGTTTAAGGTTCGTTTCCGGCGCAGAGCACAGCTTCCCGCAGGCTAAGCGGCCGCGTCGTGAACTGAGAATTCGGAACTGAGAACTGTTTTTTCAAGGAGACATTTCGAATGCGTGTTGCATTGTTGACCGGAGGCGGCGATTGCCCCGGACTGAACGCGGTGATTTACGCCGCTGTGCGCAAAGGCATCAATCACTACGGTGATGAGTTCATCGGCTTCCTCAACGGCTGGCGGGGCGTGCTCGACAACAACTTTATCTCTCTTACCCTCGAGAATATTGACGGCATCCAGTTGAAGGGCGGCACCATCCTTCACTCTTCGCGCACCAATGTCAAAAAAATCCCGGGCGGCATCGACAAGGTGCAGGAGGTGCTCCAGACCAACCAGATCGACGCGCTCATTGCGCTGGGCGGTGACGATACGCAGTCCGTGACGCAATTTCTGTGCGAGCACGGCGTGGATGCGGTAGGCGTGCCCAAGACCATCGATAACGACATTAGCGGTACCGACGCCACCTTCGGTTACGACACCGCGGTCATGATCGCCACTGAGGCCGTCGATCGCATCCATACCACGGCCGATTCGCACAACCGCGTGATCGTCATCGAAGTGATGGGCCGCGACGCCGGTTGGATTGCCTACGCATCCGGTATCGCCGGCGGCGCGCACGTGGTCCTGGTCCCGGAAAAGGAGATCGACATCGACCATGTTTGCAAGCTGCTTAAGTTCAACTACGACCACGGCAAGCATTACGGCGTGGTGGTGGTTGCCGAGGGCTGTCATCTGCCCGAGGTGGGCCAGGTGATTGGGTCCGCGCAGGTTGATTCGTTTGGCCACGCGCGGCTCTCCGGCATCGGCGAAGCACTCGCCGACCTGATCGAGAAAAAGACCGGCTTTGAGACGCGCTCAGTGAACCTGGGCCACACCCAGCGCGGCGGCGTGCCCACGGCCTACGATCGCCTGCTCGGTCAGCGCTACGGCCTGCACGCCATCGACATGGTGCACCAGAAAAAGTGGGGCCGCATTGCCGTCCTGCGCGGTCTCGACATTTGCGACATTCCCATCAAGGATGCGATCGCCACCAATCGCCGCCTCGATCAGCGCTTTTTCGACGTGATCGCCGATCTCGAGCCCAAAATCTAGCGAGTAGCGCTTTTTCAAAATCACTTCACGGTGCTGGTGCCCCAGGTCTCGATTCTGAAAGCTGGTAACCGCGATACCCGATATCCCGCAAATCCGCTACAGTTTTCCTGTGCTCTACCGCCTTTACCAGCCCGGCGACTTCGCCGCCCTCTACGCCATCGAGGAAACCTGTTTCCAGTCTCCGCTGCGTTTCCCGCGTGCGTTCATGCACGAGCTCGTTGCCAGCTCCGACGCCGCCACATGGATCGCGGAAGACCAAGGCCAAATGACCGGCTTCGCCATCGTCGAGTGGTCGCGCAGCGAAGATGAAGCGCCGGCCTACATCCAGACCATCGAAGTGTCCCCGGAGGAGCGCCAGCATGGCATCGGCGCGGAGCTCCTGCGCCGCCTCGAAACCTCCGCTCAAGCCGCCAGGGCCGAATCTATCTGGCTGCACGTGGACGTCGGAAACTCCTCCGCAATTCATCTGTACGAATCCCATGGCTACCAATACCAGGGCAAGGAGGAGCGCTATTACGCGCGCCACCGCCCCGCTCTCATCTACGCGAAGGCTCTGATCCTTGAACCCTGATCTCTGTGGTACAACTTTCCCCGTGGACCACTTCCGCCGCATGGGCGCGCTGCGCCGCAAGCTGACCCGCGCCGGCCTTTCCGGGCTCCTCGTTACCCACCTCCCCGATGTTCGCTATCTGTGCGGTTTTACTGGCTCCAGCGCCGCGCTGGCCGTTACGCGCTTCCAGGCGCGGCTCTTCACCGACGGCCGCTACAGATCCCAGGCCGAAGAAGAAGTCCAGGCCGCTGACGTGGAAATTTCCACCAGCGCTGCCGCCATAGCCGCAGTGCAATGGATTGCCGCGCAAACCGCTGTTACTTCTGTCGGTTTTGACCCTACCACCACCACCGTCGCCGAGCTTGCCCGCTGGAAAGACGCGCTGCCCGCTCGGCTGCGCCGCAGCCTGCTCACGCCGCTGGCCGCATCCCTTATCGAGCCGCTGCGCCGCGTCAAAAGCGAGGCCGAGCTGGCCGTGATGCATGAAGCCGCCCTCACGGGCTGCCGGCTCTTCGACCACATGCTCAGCATCCTCCGTCCCGGCATGCCGGAGATCGAAGTCGCTGCCGAGCTCGAGCACCAGGCCCGCCTGTTCGGCGCCGAGGGCATGTCATTTGAGACCATCGTCGCCGCAGGCAAGCGCTCCGCATTGCCGCACGGACGCGCTACCGCCAACCCGCTGCCTCGTCGAGGCTTCCTGACCCTCGACTTCGGTATAATCCTCAGAGGTTATTGCTCGGATATGACGCGCACCGTGTTCCTGGGAAGCCCGAAGGCCGGCGAGCGGAGCGCGTACCAGGCTGTCCTCGAAGCCCAGCAGGCAGCCGTCAATCAAGTCAGCGCGGGCGTTCGCTGCGGCGATGTGGACGAAGCTGCCCGCAACGTCCTGCGAAGGGAGGGGTTCGCAGACGCATTCACCCATTCCACCGGCCACGGTGTTGGCCTGGAGATTCACGAAACGCCCCGGATCGGCGCGGGACAAACCAACCGGCTGCAGGCCGGCATGGTCATCACTATCGAGCCCGGGATTTACCTGCCCGGCCGGTTTGGTATTCGCATTGAAGACATGGTGGCCGTAACGCGCATCGGAGCAGAGATTCTGACCCCGGCGCCCAAGGCCCTCATCGAGTTGTGAGCCCTTGTCAGCGGAGTTAGGAACCGAGCGGAGTTAGGAAAAGCTCCACGAAGATTGAAGCGTCGGGACTGGCATCGTTAACTCCGCTAGCGCCGCTGCTTCTGGAGAGCTAAGGAACGAATGAAGCAACAGGATATTGACGACCTACGCAAACTGATCGACTTTCTGAAGGTCCACCAGGTAGCCGAGTTCGATCTTGACCGCGGCGACCTGAAGATCCGGCTCAAATTTCACGAGCCACAGGCCGTCCCGGCGAATCTCGCCGACTTGGCCCGGCTGCTGGCCGCCACGCCCTCGGCCGCCGCGCCCGCCGCGCCCCCCATTTCGGCCCAAACTGCCGCGTCCGCCGCCGATCCTTCAGCCGCTGCGGCAGCCGATCCCGATGCCGGCCTGCACATGGTCAAGTCGCCCATCGTGGGCACTTATTACGGTTCGCCCTCGCCCGGTTCCGCGCCTTTTGTCTCGCCCGGCGATCACGTGGAGAAAGGCCAGGTCATCTGCATCGTCGAAGCCATGAAACTCATGAACGAGATCGAGTCCGACGCCGACGGCAAGATCGTCAGGTGCCTGGTGACAAACGGCCAGCCCATCGAATTCGGCCAGCCGCTGTTTGCCATCCGTCCGGCGTAGATCGAGCGAGCCAGCGAGTCAGCCTGCCCGCGACGCCGCGATTCGCTGAATGACAAGTTTCGCAATTGAAGGGTATTCGCAACCACCCGATTCTTTGACTTAGGTTGATACTTGCCGATTCGATAACCCGCTGACTTGCTGATTTGCTAACTATGTTTCGTAAAGTTCTGATCGCCAATCGCGGCGAAATCGCACTTCGCGTCATCAATGCCTGCCGGGAGCTGGGCATTCGCACCGTCGCCATCTACAGCGAGGCCGACCGCAACTCCCTGCACGTGCGCTTTGCCGACGAGGCCATCTGCATCGGCCCGCCGCGGGCTGCTGACAGCTATCTCAACGTGCCCGCGGTCATCTCCGCTGCCGAGATCCAGGACGTTGAAGCCATCCATCCCGGCTACGGCCTGCTCAGCGAGAACGCCAACTTTGCCGAAGTCTGCCGTGCTTCGAACATCAAGTTCATCGGCCCTCCGCCCGAGGTCACGCGCCTGATGGGTGAAAAGGAGAAAGCCCGCCAGGCCATGAAGCGCGCCAAGGTGCCGATTCTCCCCGGCTCCGACGGCGTTCTGCCCACTATCGAAGAGGCTGAAGAGACCGCCGGGCGCATCGGTTACCCAGTCATCCTCAAAGCCAAGGCCGGCGGCGGCGGGCGTGGCATGAGAATTGTGCGCGCGCCCGAGGAGCTGCCGAATCTTTTCCATTCCGCCCACGCCGAGGCAGCCAACGCCTTTGGCAACGGCGAGCTGTACATGGAAAAGTTCATTGAGAACCCGCGCCACATTGAGTTCCAGGTGCTGGCGGACGAGCACGGCCACGTGACGACTCTGTTTGAGCGCGAGTGCTCCATCCAGCGCCGCCACCAGAAGCTGATCGAAGAAGCGCCGTCGCTCCAGGTCACGCCCAAAATGCGCGAAGAGATTGGCCGCACCCTCTGCCGCTGCCTCGCCGATATCGGCTACCAGAACGCGGGCACCGTCGAGTTCCTCATGGACCCCGACCACCATCTCTACTTCATCGAGATGAACACCCGCATCCAGGTAGAGCACCCGGTGACCGAAGCCATCACCGGCATCGACATGGTCAAGGCGCAACTGCGCATCGCCAGCGGCGAAAAGCTCAGCGACATTCTCCCGCCCAAAATCGAAATCCGCGGCCACTCCATCGAGTGCCGCATTAACGCTGAACACCCGCAGAAGTTCACGCCCTCCGCAGGAAAGATCACGGCCTTCAACGTGCCCGGCGGCAACGGCGTCCGCGTGGACACGGCGCAGTACGCTGAAGGCGTGGTCCCGCCCTACTACGACTCGCTCATCGCCAAGCTCATCGTGCACGGCGTAGACCGCGCCGAAGCTATCGCCAAGATGGAGCGCGCGCTGAGCCAGTTCATCGTCCAGGGCATCGACACTTCCATCCCGCTGCACCAGGAAATCTTCCAGGACGAAGGTTTCCGCGCCGGGGAGTTCGATACTGGCTTCATGGAGCGGTTTCTGGCTGCGAGAGCCCAGGCCGTGAAGTGACCCAAAAGCGGAGGGGTGAGCCGACACTGAATCGTGTCAACGATACCCTCATGGCGCGGCTTTCGACTCACCGCTCATTGAAGCAAAAGGCAGCCTACGGATACATGGGGCGGCCCGAGGCTGAATTTCGCGAGTTCGCATGCACCGTGCTGCAATCTTTGGCAGCGACAGGCTAGCATAATACGGTGCGCCGCTTCCCCGGCACAAGTCATCGCGCATCTATCAGCAGGGCAATCGCAGTTGGAAAGGCGCGCCAGCAGTGTTGATTTCAGGTTCGTATGTACCCCCCCGGGGGGGTGCGTGGGATTCTTCCATGAAGTCCCTTGTTTTCTGATGGTTGGATGCGTTTTTGGGTGCGATTAACATGCGGATTTGTGCGAGAAAACTTAACTTCTTTGCGCTTCTTTGCGCCTGCCGGCCCCGGATTCTCGAGCAGCCACGAGTGCCTGGGAACGTTTTTTCACAGCATAGCGGAACGGTGAAATTAACCCGCAACGAAGGGCGAAAATATATTTCCC
>JASHRF010000063.1 GCA_030037545.1 Acidobacteriaceae bacterium
ATGCTCGGCCGCAGCCTCTTCGGCGGCCTCGCCGGTGTAGCCCTGATCGACATACGCCAACTCGACATGTTCTCCCGTGATCTGTTGTACCTGCTGGGCCAGTTCGCCCACTTGGGCGCGGTCCTGCTCGTCGGCCGGGGTGACATGCAGAGCCAGCAAATGCTCCAGAGTATTGACCGCCGCATGCACCTTGGAGCATCTCCTATTGTTTGTCCTTCTTCTGCTTCGCCCAGCGCTTCCGTTGGGCCTGGGCGATCCGTGCCCTGGCCTCGGCGCTGAGTGTGCGCTTCTTGTGCCCGGCACTCTTCTTGTCGACAAGATTGCCGATCTGGAGTTTGCGTCTGTTGGACAAGAGCTTTCTGGCCTGCTCCAGCCTTTCTATTTCAGCATCAATCTCAGCGATGATTTCTGCGATTGCCATTGGTTCTGTTCTCCCGAACCCATTCTATGGGACCTGCGCTTTGCGTAATCGGACCATTATCGGACCATGATCGAAAGTGCTCTGGAGCCATTGAACATGGAACCAGTGCTTCAATCCATTCTCGAATCTCTTCCACCAAAATCTCCACGCTCGAAACTCGAGCCGCACCGCGAACTGATCCGGGAACTGCGCCGCAAGGGGCGGACGTACCGGGAAGTCGCGCAGCTCTTTCATGAACGGCTCGGGCTGTACGTCGCGCCCAGCACGCTTCATTCGTTCGTGAAAGTGCGCGCTAAACATCGTAAGCGCACACAGTTCGAACTGCCACCGCTTGACTCGGTCGATGCACAATCGGCAGGGTTCGCCTCCATCGCTGCTCTCAAGACAAAGCCCATTCTTCAGAAGCCGAAATCGGCGCGCTTCGTCTTTCGGGAAAATGAGCCACTGACTTTGACCGCCGCTGGGGGGTGAGCAATGACGGAGTTCTCAAAGCGCGTCGTCTTTACTATGGGCGGCAAAGGTGGCGTCGGCAAGACCGGCGTCGCGGTTGCCCTCGCTGAATGGTTTCAGGTCAACGAGATTCCTGTCACCCTTCTCGATCTCGATACCGAGAACAAGGCGCGTGGATCTCTGAAGCACTTTTTCAACGGGACCGTAACCAAAGTCGATGTTCATACGCCGGCGGGCCTGGATGCCTTCGTCGATCATCTCGATGGCGGCACTCCGATCATCCTTGCCGACATGGGAGCTGGCGCCGGCCAGGTCGCCGCGGGCTACGTCGCTTTGGAGATTCGGGCGACAACGACGTTGCAGAAACTTCTCACACATCTTTACGTGCTGATCCCAGTTCTCGACAACGAGAAGCACTATTGGGTGGGTGAGGACGAAATCGAGAAGCTGCTGAAGCGGGGAGAAGGATGGCTTGGGGCACATCCGGAGAAGGAACTGATCGTTGCGCGTTATCTCAAGCGTCAGCGCACCCTCAACCGATGCCCCGGGCGTGCGCCGGGTCGGCATCTCTCGCCCGCCCTACGGTCAGCGCCGCCCTGTTCGGGCGGCAAATACCATCTGCCGCAAGTGAAAGCCTGCTGAATTTAGACTAGAGTTCGCAGGACCACGGGAGTTCGAGCAACCACGGGCGGAACGCTCAAACGCGTCATTGATTTCGAGATAGGCAGCGCCTGCAAAGCTCTCTGCGGGCTCACTGCGGCGCTCCCCTCGTCGTAGAGTTCGGCAACGAATGCAACTCTCTGCTGTGGAGGAAACACCATTGCGGGGTGGTATTCTCCAATCTGTTCGTAGGAAAGCTCGATCAACCACGTATCTTCACTATCATCCTCAGAAAAATCAGTAGGCATCTTCTTGAGATCGAAACGGCGCTCAAGTAATGGGTATGTTTCGGCGTGTTCCGCCCTGAGAGGGCGTTGAGCCGATGCTGAAGGTGCTCTTTTCAGGTGAGGAGCCACACGACGGGTTGCCCAGTAATCACGAACGGCTGCATTGACCAGGGGATCCCAAGCAACGACTAATCGAAGCCGCGGCTGGGAGGCTTCCTTCAACCATTCCCGCGGTATCGGCACCATGACCTTGGCGATGTCCTTGTCGTCTTCGAGCACTCCTTGCCAGATCATCACACCAGTTTCAGCGATCGGTGCGTCAAGTCGAGTGGCACTTGCTTTCCCCCTGCCGAGAGTGCGCAATGCTAGCTCTGTTACCGGCGATGGCAGTTCCGACGGAACAGCCGTGAGGGCCAAAAATGCTTTGGCGGTGACCCCGAATGGCTGGGCTCCCCGATCGCACACTTTTTGAAGGATATCGAGCGCAACCGCACATTGCCGAGCAAGCAGTGGAGAAGCGAAAGACGATCCTGATCTGTCTTCCCAGAGTGCGTTCGGAGAGAGCCCCCAAACTCCAAGCTGCGGCGCATATTGATACTCGGCTGTGACATTGCCTCCATTCGCGGAGAAGTCTGGTTTTGGACTGTCACACAATCCAGGCCCAACACGACAGAATGGGCTGGGCCAGCCGATCTCAGTAGTAAGGCCACCGGGAGTCAAGCGAGCAACATACGACCCGCAGGTCAGGGAGTTAAAGCTCCTAGCCCAAGATCCCAGTGCCCACTGTGGATCGGCAAAATTACGAGGATAGTTCTCACTCGGTAGCACACCCGGGGGACTATTTCCTGCCGCCACAACCACGAGGATGTCGTTCTGAAAGATGAAGTTGTCCAAATCCTGCACAAGGAGCAATGACTCATTTCTCTTTACCGCTGCCATCAGGTCCAAGGGTTCTGAGTCGAAACTCATGTTGAAGACCCTGACATCGGGTGCCGTTGAGACAACCGCCTGCAAGGCCCCGGCCACACTCTTTCCGTCTATTTCCTTTGGGTTCAAACCACCGATATTGATGTCATAGAAGCGCAGCTCACCGTCAGGGGTCCGGTTCGGTGGGCCCTCGCTATAATCGGGGTCGCCGAAGACAATCCGCGATGAGACGAAGGTACCATGAGAGTCAGCCGCGGTGGGAGTCGAGTATGGTCCCACAAACGCACCACGACGGTATTGCCCCAAGATTGCGTGATCGGCCGGCACGCCTGTATCGAGCACACCTACGACTGGTAGGCGAGTGAGGTCTATCGGTCCTGTTCGCGATACAGCCATTGGACCACCTGAAACTTGTGTTCCTGAAGCGAATGAAATAAGGGGTGGATGAAGCGATTGAATTGAGTAGAAATCATTTGCGATACGTTGGAGGGATTCCGGCGAGAGCTTGCTCCGGAGCCACTGTCGTCCACTGTAGTCGCTTCCGGTCCCGACCGGTCTTTCACCCGAGGTAGGTTTGAAGGTGGCGATTATGGCCCGGAAAATTGACTCGATCTCTGATCGCGTTAGAAGCGGTTGCAGTTCGATGATTCCTTCCTCAACTGTCGCCGGCTTCATCGAGTGGAGCCAATCCAAGTCGATCTTGGCCTGGATTGGCACTAAGTCAAATCGGCTGATCGTGGCCCAGCGTGATTTTTCCCGTAAGCCGAGATTGTCAAGCGCTTCCGCAGTATTGGTGAGCTGTGTCAGCACTTCCGGCTTAAGATGTACGACTGCAGATCCCGAGTCCGTGACGCCAACGAGGTCCATTCCAAGTCTCTTGAAGACACGAGAATGCTTTTGCGCGAACGCCGTAGCCTCGTAGATTTTTCCGTCCTTTGCTTTCGTCTTGTCCTTGGAAGATTTTGCAAGCCTCTCTTCTGGCTGCGCCAACAGGAAATACCGACTACTCTTTAACGGGTCATGAGACGCCTGAATCTTTGAGCTTGCACTTCGCAGAGAGTCGCTAATAGTAGTGCCCTTCACTCGCCAATCAACGTCCGTGTATTGCGGGACACGCCCTCCGATTTCCTTTTCATCCCGCGAGAGCTCATGCTCTTCGTTGAGGTAGAAAGTTTTCGGCGATAGGCGCTCCTCGGCACTCATTGCTTTATGACCCGCTCTAGTGCCAGTCGGCGTGCTTCGCACTCAACCATCCTTTCTGCGTCGGCGAAGGTCTTAGCGGTTGAAACCTCTCGGAGCAGGCTCGGCGACGGCTTGAGGCCAAACTTGGCAAGAATGCCAATTGAGTAACGCTTGACCTCGGATACGGTCGGCGATGGGAATTGGATCACTTCGTCAAACCGTCGCCAAAGGGCTCGGTCCAGGTTCTTCGGCAGATTCGATGTCGCAATAACAATCCCACTCGTCTCAAGAAACTCGAGTTCCTGCATGAGGGCGATGGCGATTCGATCGAGTTCACCGACATCGAGCGGGTTTCCTCGCTGTTTCCCCAGAGCGTCAATCTCGTCAAAAAGAAGGACGCAGGGATTCGTAACCGCAAACCTGAAGAGTTCACGCAAATGGATGGCAGTCTGACCGAGGTAAGCCCCGATGACTGCATCAAAACGAACTACAAAAAGTTTCAGGTTAAGCTCGTTCGCAATAGCTCTCGCTGTGAAACTCTTCCCACACCCAGGTGGACCTACAAAGAGCAGCTTCGCGCGCCGCCGAATCCTCAGACTCGATAGCGCCGCCGAATCCTCAGACTCGATAGATAGTCGCCATTCTTTGTCTCTGTAATAACCGTTTCAAGTGTTTTTCGCGCTTTGGGACGGAGCATTGCGTCCTTCAATCGCACATCGCCGGATGCGGTGGAAAGGGCGCTTTCGAGAAAGCTCCCGTTGGTCAGTATTCCGGTTATCGGCTCAGCAGGGCGGCCCTTCCTCATCCCGTTCGAGTGGAGCGCGCCTCTGAGCATCTGGGCGGCGGAAGGATGCCCCTTCTTCGCTTCCAAGTCCGCAATTTCGGACGCGACGACAGATGCGGCCTCCAAGTTCTTCTCGGAGAGAGCCTTGAACAATCGGGCGAGCTGGCGGACTGCAGGCATCGTTTGCCAAGATTTTATCTTACGGCACGCAACACGAGACTACTCGGGCTCGCCGACGTGATTTCGGAAAAGCAGTGAACAGTCGATGAATGTTCTGTGCCGGAAGACGGAAAGGAATGAAATCCACTAAACGAGCCGTGCCAAGAGTCGCGTGCTCTCAGTGTAGTCTCCGGCCGCGATGACTTCTGCGAGCGGTAGCGTCAATTGAACCGGTGAGTGATCCTCTTCGAGCTGCGCAAGGAAGCATCGGAAGTATTCGGCAACAAGCGGCGACGTGTTGCTGGTTAATGCGGCAAGGTGCGTCTCCAGGCGAATTTCCGGATCGTCGAGCGGTCTTGCCACAAGGCCCGAACGGGCAATGCGCTCAGCGCCAGTTGGGGTCAGCCATGCAAGCACCCTGTCGTCAGTGAGGAGCCGTGGGACGTGATCAAAATGGTTTACGCGATGCTGAATTCTCACTCCGTCACCAGCGGCCTCAGCTCGGCGCTGTATCAGGTCATGGAGCCACGGATGATCGCTCTTGTGAAAGAAGATCCAAGGATAGGACACGACCTCGGTCAAGCTCACCGACTGGCGGCGGGCAAGCGCGTGCCCTTCTCGAAAAACGATCATGAAAGGACTCTTCGCCACACACCGGCTTGTCACCTTTCCATTTCGAGGCGGAGAGATCACGAGCGCAACGTCAAGATCGTGTCTCTGGAGCGCCAATAGCAATTGCTCGGTGTTAGCCAAGTCGAGTTGCGGTTTGACGTTGCGATAGAGGCGCATTTCAACGGACTCCAGGAGCCGATGCCAGTGCTCGGGGAGAAACGAGGATACTCCGATTCGCAGAATGTGCTGCCCGCCATGTCGCGCCTCCTGGGCATCGTGCATTCCGCGATGGTATGCCTGGACGATGTCCGCCGCGGCGGGAAGCAGGGCAAGGGCCTCGGCAGTAAGCTTGTCGCCCCCGTGATTCGATTCGTGCAGCCGCATCTTCATGCGGCGCTGGATCGACTTGAACTGATGACTTGCGGCTCCCAAAACCCTTCAGAAGTATGCGCGGCACGGGATGGTCCGCGGCGTCCATGTCGGCAAGTTCTGGAGATTCCGCGCCTCTGTGATCGATGAATGGATTTCCCGAGAGTTCGAAAACGGGTTGTCAACTGAAGAGAATGGCTGGCAGCGCCGGCCCGCGTCCACTACTCTGAATGCAGGCCAATCGTGCTCGCCAAAGAAGGGAGTAGAACATGAGGCGAGTACGGCATCAACGAGGAAGTCTGCAGCGTGAAAAGCGCCAGAGAACCGGCGAAACCGTGTGGGTCTTCCGCTGGTATGAAATCCAGTTGGACGGAACCAAACGCTATCGCAAAGCTGTGATCGGCACGGTTGAGGAATTCAAGACCGAGGCCGAGGCACAGAAGGCGGCCGACGCGCTGCGGCTAGAGATTAACGAACAAACCCCGCGACAGAAACTGCAAGCCATCAGCTTCGAGACGTTGGTGGAGCATTACAGGCAGCACGAGCTTCCCGACATCGTGCATGGCACGAGACCGCCGGGCAGCGAGGCCGGAGACGACGAAATGCGAAAGTCGTATTCGACTCAGTTCACCTATCAGGGATACCTGACCAAGTGGATCTTGCCGCGCTGGCGCTCGTACCGACTCACCGAAATCAAACCGGTCCAGGTGGAGCAGTGGCTCAAGTCTCTGCCGCTGTCGAAAGGAACGAAAGCGAAGATCAGGAACATCATGAGTGCTCTGTACAGTCACGCGCAACGATGGGAATGGACCACGCAGAATCCCATAAGGCACGTGCGCCAGAGCGCGAAGCGTTCCCGAATTCCGACGGTTCTCACTCCGCAGCAATTGAAGGAGCTATTGGACAAGCTGGTGGATCTTCCCAAGACTGCGGTTTTGGTTGCAGCATCTACGGGCCTTCGGGTCGGTGAGCTGCTAGGGCTGAAATGGGAAAATGTCGATTTTGAGAACCTCGAACTGAGCGTAACCCGCGACGTGGTCAAGCAGCGGATCGAACACTGCAAGACCGAGGCATCGAGAAAGCCGGTTCCCATCGACGCCGCAGTCGCGGAAATCCTGTGGGCATGGCAGCTTCGCTGCGCCTACAACCAACCGAACGACTGGATCTTCGCGAGTCCCGCCATGAAAGGCAAACAACCCTACTGGCCGAGTTCCATCTATCGGGTCTACCTCAAGCCGGTTTTAGAGGACGACCTGAAGATCAAGGAACCGGTCGGCTGGCATACGCTGCGGCACAGCCTGGGCACTCTGATGAAGGCGAACGGAGAGGACGTGAAGACGATTCAGGAAACGCTCCGTCACGCCAACTTCAAGGTGACGATGGACGTGTATACGCAGGGTACGGCGGAAGTCAGGCGGACCGCCCACAGCAGGGTGGTGCGGCAGATCATGGACGTTGCGGAGGACGAGGGAAATGAAGAGTAGAGCTGGCTTTCCACAAGTGGAAATCCTTATCGAACCTTTTCAAACCCACGTTTTTTCGGGCCGAATCGCGCAAGTTGTTTGTTTTGTTGGCGTCCCCGACGGGATTTGAACCCGTGTTATCGCCGTGAAAGGGGCATACAGGCCAATTTCCAGCAACATTCTTTGAATAGAAACTTCAATCAAAGATACAGTCAAATCCATTATTTATAGGCATTTCCGTAAGATTTCCAATTTCTTGACCGGCCCGCATTGGACCCTCAAAAATACTTTCACTTCTGTTTCACTTTCACTTATACTTTCACTTGAACAGGGGTGAACTTGCAGCGGAAAGAGGAAAACAAATGCCCGGACTTGCCCACAATATACGCAATCGCAAACAACGTAAGCTGATGCCAGTCTCAACAAATCCCGTCTACATGGGCTTGGAACAACGCGGCCTGTCGTTGGGATACCGCAAGAACGCCAGTGACGGCACATGGTCATTCCGGCGCTACGCGAATGGCCGCTATGAGTACCACGTTCCCGATGGTGTTGCAGACGATGAAAGGGAAGCCAACGGCGAAACCGTTCTCAACTACCAACAGGCGGTAGCAGCCGCCGTTGAATGGGACAAGCAACAACAGACCGTTGACAGTGGCGAAGTCGCCAGCACTACACGCACGGTCAAGGACGCTGTTGAAAAATACCTTGAAGACAAGGAACGGGAAAAGCGCAAGCCACTGTACCGTGACGGCGTGACTGCAAAGGCTCACATCTACCCGGCGCTAGGCGCAATCCAGCTACGAAAGCTGACGCATACAAGGCTCACAGCATGGCGTGACGCGCTGGCGAGTGCGAAACCCCGCAAGCGGACTCAGAAAGGCAAGGAACAGGCATTCCGGGGCGGTGCGGGGCATTCTGCTGAGGACGCCATGCGCCGCAGACAGGCAACGACAAACCGTGTGCTCACGCTTCTAAAAGCCAGCCTCAACCACGCAAAGAAAGAGCTACGCTGGATTGCCACTGATGCCGCATGGAAGGATGCTCACCCATTCAAGGCTGTTGATGTGGGCAAAACGGATTATCTGAGCAAGGATGAAGTGAAGACGTTCATTGCAGGGTGTGAGAGCGAAGCATTTGCCAAGCTGGTAAAAGGCGCTCTGTACACAGGCGCAAGGTACGGAGAACTAGCAAAGATTCGCGTTGAGCACTTCAACGAAACCGATACCAACGTCTTCATTGACAAGTCAAAGAACGGGAAGGCAAGGCACGTCTACTTGAACGCTGATGCTGTTGCATTCTTCAAGGGTCTGACTAAGGGCCGCAATTCAACGGACTACATCTTTGTCAAAGCAGATGGCAAACGTTGGCAACAGAGCGAACAGAAACGCTACATGGACGCAGCATGTAAATCGGCGAAGATGCGCAGTGTAACGTTCCACACTTTGCGACACAGCTACGCATCAAATGCTCGAATGGCCGGTATGCCGTTGGACGTGTTGAAGGATCAACTAGGGCATAAGGATTTGAGAATGACAATGCGGTATGCCCACATTGGAGCAAGTCACCAACAGGAGCAAGTGAAGCTGTACGCGCCAACGTTTGAATTTGCACCTAGAGAGAGTGCAGCCGCCTGATTACGGCGATAATCCAGATTGATACTGTAGGTTTTAGCGTTAGAAGTGAAACAGCGGAGTGAAAGTAGCGGCTGAAATGGGCCAGCGTTGCAGTCTTGGACGCTGGCCTTTCCTTTGCCCCGTAGAGCGCCTACAGACGCGCCGAACAGCCCTTTCCCTCACCTGATGGTCAGCGATGTGCCAGCGGCCCGCGCAGCGCGATCTGTGCTACCCCCAAGTGCTAGTCCAGCAGTCAAGTTCAGCGGGCCATGTCCTAGTCCAGCCAACAGTCACCTTGCGGCTGCGAGATTGGGCTTCTCTGCGCACTCTCACTAAAGCAAACGCAGCGGCAATTGTGGTGCGAGTGTTCAACCCCTCTAACGAATGATTAAGAACGTAGTTTGTCGCTGCATCGCTTGCACTTGTGTTTTTGAGAATGACACGCAACACAAATTCATCGTCAGCGGATAGATTCACACTGGCACAATCCACCGCACTAGCTAACTCCATCTCTGTAGCCATAACTGCTCTTTCTGTTTCAATGCGCTGTTGTATGTCGCAAATTGCGCGGCATGTTGTAGTATCTGTTGCTACCCACATTGTTTTGACTTAGCTGACTTTGGGTGCCGTTTTCTATCGCCTCTGCTCGGCATCCTGTGATGGTTCCTGATGGTTCTCTGTTGGTTAATCTGTTGGTTATCTAAGTTGTGTAATATCAGTCTGTTGGTTGTGTTGGTCACGTGTGAGCTAAACCGCCTTGTGCGTATAGAGACGGGGTATATATCCTAGTGAACAGGCCAACAGACCAACAGACTGCAAACAAAGGAGATAACCTACCAACGCGCTAACCAACGTTGGCTTTGTCGAGAATTGTTGAGTTAATCCACCACATATCACCTGTACGAGTCTTGCGAATCTCGGCAATAGTGGGATCATACACACCTAAATGTGTGTTGCCGTTTGCAAGCGGGATTAGGTCGCCAGCCTTGACAAATTCTCCAATGGCGTTCTTGAGTGCAAGGGACGGGCCATTATGCGCGTTCTTGAATGCAGCGCGTTTATGCAACAGCGGCAATATGTATCTGTAGGTAACAATCGGGATGCCGCTCTTGCACATATCCGGCAGTAGACCATACTTCTTTTCAAAGTCTGGAGTCCACGGCGTGTCTGCCACATCCATAACATATTTCGTCAGTAGATCCTTGAGCAGCTTATATTGCTCAAGGTCGTAGTTGGTTTCTCCTGTTCTACCGGAGCGGAAACGCGCCATGAGTGCGTCATGTCCATGCCTTACGAATCTCTCCGCCCACAAATACTCGACAGGCGTAATGACAGGGCTAACCGGATTGACGCCAACTGCCAGTAGCGCCGCTGTGCGCATCGTCTTTTCCCGAAAGCGTGTCCACAGTTCGCTTAAATAAGGTTCAGTGCTTTTGTTGAACTTGTCTATGTTATAAGACGCAACCTGCTCTATCTCATCGTTCAGCTTTTGCGCCTCTTCATCAAATGGAACGTTCGTCCAGTCATATTGTTTAGTTGAATCGGCTGTATCTTCGCTTGTATGGACGTGCTGTACAAGCCATGATAACCGTTCAATGAGTGAGGAATGCGGCAACACTGTTGATAGGTCGTCGCATTCGTTCTTGTCTGGTTTGTTGCCTGTGTATTCAATCAGAGAAAGTCTGGTTAGGAATCCATCTGCGATGCTTTCCTCAGTGATAGCCTCATAGAACACAGACGGTGTTGAATCCCCAATGAATGACCATGCCGGTGCAACCAACTCCCTAACATTGTCTTCTGCATTTGAATATGCGAGATCACCCAAAGACTTGTTGCCTCCAGACGATGTATAGAGATTGAGAATGAGTTTCCGAATACCACGGTCATTGACGTTGGCTTTGGGGTCGCAAATTCGTTTTAGATCGTACCCAATCTCACCAAACACCGATAGACAGCACATTCGGGCCGGTGTCTTGGTATTGCCAGCGAGTGCTTTATGTAATCCCGGCGCTGATGCGGGGAACCCCGGACCTTTGCGAATTGTAGCTGTGCGAAACAGATACCATTGAACGGCTGAATTCAGTTTGTCGATTCCGGTTCGCGCCGCATCCTTGCCCGTACCCGTGGGCGCAATCAAAAGAATGTAGTGATTCAGCCCCATGCCATTGACGTTGTAGGCTCTGCCTACAATACCGGCAAAATAGGCAATAGCACCGGCTACAGCAGATTCAATGAATGGGTACGGTGCCTGATTGTATATGAACTCTGCAATTTCTCCGATGATTCCGGGCGGGCGCTTCCAAGACGTAATAGGAATGTGCGTGTAGGAGTTCTGTAACTGACTTTCCACTGCGTACCTTTCCGAGTAGGCGGCGAAGGGCTGCTCGGAACAACCCTTCGCGCTTCTCTTACTCGGAGGGGTCAATCTCCGAGCGGGTCACCGGCAGGGCAGGACCAGTGCCGCAAGTGACTTGGGCGAACCTAGCAGATTGAGTAAACCTGTCAAGACTTAGGTCTGCTATCTACCCCGGCTGTGAAGCGCCCGCAAATCGGGGTTGACAGTAAGTGCCATTTATATAAACTCGTCTCTGCGTGTGTCCCTGCTCAGACCCGCGCGGCGGGCGGCTGGCGTGGCCTTAACCTTTCACCACGGCCAGCCGCAACGAAAGGACGCAACATGACGAATATAGCGAATCCGCAATTTGGACTTGAAAAGGAACTATCAGCTATGACAGACATTGACTTGGTTAAGACGACTGTCTTCGCTGAAAGATGCGTTAAGGAGATGCGCCCTAATGCCAAGCTGCTATTCAGCACTGACAGGCGCGGCATAGTGACTCATGTAGGCGTCTACGATCTTCCGTTGTTGCTGAACGACAGGCACAGCTTTGACCCAATCCGGCAGTATCCGCCTCAGCTTATCGGGACTCGCTTTCCTTTTCAGGAGAGCTATCAAGAGAGAAGCAAGCTACGGCTGTTCTTTGATGCGTGGACCGCTGCATACGTTCAATTGGTAGCCCTAAACGGTATCAAGTAACACTGGGGGAGTTATGACCACAAGAAATAGCGACATCTCCGAATTGAAAAAGATTGTTCGGGGCGCGGCTGGCAAAATTGCGATGGATTCTGCGAACCGCGCTGGCGTCAGTTTGACCCGCACAGAAATGCAGAGTCTCAAATACAAACAAGCGCCTACAGCCCTGGATGCTGCAAAGCCGGGTACAGCGCAGAGGGGCGATAAACGGCTTCAATCCGGCCCTGTCAGTGGGTTCTATCGCCACCCCGGCCAATCCGCGAATGACAGCAACGAATTAGAAAATCGTGATCTGTTCGGCGTCGAGTGTGACGTTAACGACCCCGAAGAAGTGGAAGCGGCTTACGGCAATGACGATGCCCTCAGCAGCGATGAACTTGAAGAGTTGACCGCATCGCTTACAGCGTTTGAAAGTACCACTCGCAATACAGCGGGAACACGCGAAACCGGACTTGAACGGGTCAACCGCGAATACGCGCGGCGCAAAGGTGTACAGCCTACGCGAGTGAGCTAACGAATCAAACTGTGGGCAACCATCAACAGCAGTAGGAAAGGATAAGCCATGCAGATTATTTTGAAAAGTCGTACTCAGTTCTTTCAGCGCCAGACCATCAGTGACAAGGACGGCAACGAATCATCGAAGGTTCTCAACACCGTTACCCTTGCCCCAAGCGCATTGCCACAGAACGCGCCGGACTGGATTACCAGTGACCCTTTGTTTGCGCTGATGCTGAGAGACGGCAGTTTGGTTCAGGTCGCAGAGCAGCCCGCCGCACAGTCTGACCCGCCCGCCGCTGGCAAGCCCACAGTGGCGAGAGACGCAGACTAACCCCACCAGAGCGCCGATAAGGGCAGTAAGGGCCGCTATAGGCTCGGCAACAGACAAATAAATCGAGAGACGGTTATGGTTGAAACGATGCAGATTGAACCGCAACGCGAACGCACTTTCTGGAGAGAATTCGTTCGGTTTCACACTGGCAGCACGATTCACAGTGGAATTCCATTTCCTCCGGCTGTTGCTCCTGTTAAGTCTCAGACTGTCGATAGCGGTTGGACGACTGACACATCGAAATTCGAGTTTCCTGATGAAGATGAGAATGACGATGAAAAGCCGGATGAAGACGCACCCAAAGAAGGGAAAAAGCGCCTGTATCTCAAGGCAATCTTTGCCTTGTTAAATAACAACACGAATGCCGCCGCTGCTCGTGAAGTAGGAATAAGTTGCAGACAGCTTATGCGGTGGAAAAAGAACGACGAATTCAAGACACTCTACGAGCAGACAAAAAAGGAGCTTTACGCGGTAGCGGTGTCGGGGATGAAATCGGTTTTGGTAGCTGCGGGAATCGCTGGTGCTAAGACTCTCCAGAGGATTGCTGAGGACAAGCAAGCTGCTGACACCGCCCAAGTGCAAGCGGCAAAAGCATTGACTCAGCTTGCACTTCAAATCGAAGACATAGAGAGCATTCAAGCACGATTGCGGGAACTGGAACTTGAAAGGGCCGTTGATGCGGATTCAGGAACTTTCTCAAAGACTCAAAAGGATTGAGAGTAAGAGAGACACCGGCGCTATCAAGGTAGAGCTATCTGACGGTGTGGTTGAAATCAAACACTCGCAGATAACGGCCTTTGGAGCAAATGCGCTGTTCCTTCCCCACAGTGAAGAGCGCAGCATAGTTCTCAACAGCGTGTCGCATACAGAGGATCAGGGGCGCATGTTTGAGTTGCTTCAAATGGTGCTGACAAACGAAAGTGTTTTGCCCACAGGAGATAGTAATTAACTGTGGGCGCAAGTAGAGCGAGTAACAAACAGGAAAGGGACAAAGCATCATGGAACAAGCTGCTGAATATGGCGTTGTGGTAATCGACGCAAAAAGTATTTTTCAAGCCGCCCACAAAGAGACGGACTTAAACGGCCCTTATCATGCTCTCATCGGACGTGTGTTCTCTCTTCAAGCTACTGTTGAGGCTGTCACAAAGGAAATCAACGCCAATAGCATCGAAGGTGTGACTACCGAACATGAAGCTGCCCGCGTTGCTGCTCGTACCGCAAAGGCTGAATACGATAAAGCCAAACTGCAAGAGCTACGCTATCGCAACGCAGAATTGCAAGCGGAGAACGAACACAGTAAAGCTATTCGCACTTACTCCAATCTGAAAAACAATCCGCCTCATCCCAGTTCATACCCAAGCTCGGATGAAATTGCAATATGGGAAAAGGCTGTTGCAGATGCCAAGACGAATGCGGACGCTGCGCATGAAAAGGTTATGGAAGCTGGTAGAGATTCAACGCTCTACTATGGCGGCTTGCGTCAATTGGCTGAAACGTTCAATGCAGCGGCGAAAAAAGAAGGCGAGTTACGAAAGAAACTCAACACTCTCAAAGGTATCGCTGAAAGCGGTCAGAGTGAACGCCACAGCGAATTTGGTTTTGTAGGCGCGTAGCGGGGTAACTGTACTGTGGGCTGGCCGCTGATAGATGGTCAGCCCATTTGTTGTTTAAGGGAAGGAACATCATGGCTGGTAATGTACCTGTCAATCCGCTGTTCGGTATTGCATGGGAGCTAATCATAAACACTGCCCCCGATGCTCAAGGTAATTCTACGCAGGTTACAGCGTACAGCAAGGACTACACCTTTGAGGGGCTAGAGATTCAGTTTGAAGTAAGTCAGTCCGTTGGTTCCTACAATAACGGGTTCTGGTTTGCTGACATTGCCATATTTGGATTGAATGGTCCTACAACTAATTTGGTTATCACGCAAGGAATGACTGTTAGGCTTGACGCGGGTTGGCAGAATGGACAGCCTTACGGAACCATCTTTGAAGGTACGTTGTATCAACCTCTATGGGAGCGCGTTGACGGAATCAATTACAAGCTGACGCTGCATTGCATAGTAGGGCTGCTAGAGCAAGTCAACAATTTCTGTGCGTTTAGCATCGCTGGCGGCGCTACACAGAGGGACATTGTAGCTCGTATGGCGTCAACCGCTCTTAATCCTCTTGATGCGTCTAACGTCAACATCCCGGCTGCGAACCTAACTGCTAGTTCTCGTGGTGAGGTTATCTTTGGTCAGCCTAGTTTGTATCTTGAGCAAATCGGAAAAGAAACGCAGACTAGCTTTTGGTTCTCAAATATGGCTATCAACATTCAATCATTGTTGACGGCGCAAACCAACGTTCCCACAATCAGCTATAACGCGAACACCGGCCTTGTTGGTACTCCACAACAGACACAAGACGGCGTGTTAATACGGGTTCTGTTAGACCCTAGATTACAGCTTGCCGGTCAAATCAACCTTGACCCTAGCGTGACGATTGCCCAACTGCCAAGGATGCAAAATACTTTTCCAACCGTCTTGGACAAAGACGGCAACTACGGAATTATGGGTTTGACTCACAGAGGCGATTCAAGGGGCAACGTGTGGCAGACTGAGGCTATCGGCGTGACATACATTGGGTCCAAGCTGGCGTTGCTGAACCCCTCGTAGACAGCAAACAGGGGCAGCATGTTCACTGCCCCTGTTCAATTGCAGCAGATGTTGAGTGCGAACGTCTAAGCCGCGTGTTCAAGCCGCGTAGGGAATCTTGCCTCGTCTTCTAAATGGCTCGCTTGGTTGTAGGACAGTTTGGTGAAGTCTCCCAACACGCATTGATAACGCTTGCCACTGCCGTGACTCCCCGGCCACCTTGCTACCCACAGTTTGCGACCATCCGGCAATATATCCACGTACAGAAAGCCGTAATCGTCAATGTGAAACTGTCGGCGCGTTGCTGGCGTTGGTTGCCGTTTCACTAATGCGATTCGCTGTTTCGGGTATTCAGGTATCGAGTCGAATTCGTGTAGCCGTTGAATCAACTCTTCCCTTATCTGTTCATTACTTGCCTGTGCGCGGGCCAACACTTCGTTTTGCTGTGCCTCAGTGAACATCGTTCGTTCCATCCTTTCAAGTTGAAGCTGACAACATGGCAACCATAGCAAGGGGAATGAAAACGCGGTAGGGACACAAAACGGACACAAATTTCAGGCTGTAGTTCTGACGCTGCGATGGTTCGCGCAGTTGAGAACCTGAGCACCAATGCTGCAACGGCAGATTGCTCACAAATAAAGTTGTGGAAATCTGTTGTAGCTGACGATACGGGCTGCAATTGAATTGTAAGAGTCAGTCTTTCCAGAACATTAAACGCTGTAATGTAGTCTTTGGCACTGAACGATTCGCTGCTGCAACAATTCTGTCCTTGATTCGCTCGTATTCTTTGTCAAAGTCCTCGTTAGGTTTGGCTTTCAAGCTGATGTCCCATCCATCTGTTGTGTATGTGTATTTGTTCATGGCTTCACGCCATGAGTCTGCCAGTTCAACTAGCGGCAAGTCATTTGTGATAAATATGCGGTCGCTGAATATGCGTATTGAATCATTTTGTTTCATGCCAATGCTGTCATACGGCGTTCGGTCCTCTTTGTTGCCAAAACCCGCACTGACGGTTGCGGTGCTCATATACGAATCAGACAGGGCATCCAACAATTCCCGATATTCCTGTTTCTTGGAATCGAGAATCCACTTCTCACGTTCGCGTGATTGAGTGAGCAAGTGAACACCAAAAGCGCCGATGAAGCCCGCAACAATTGGACTCCACCAGACAGCGGTGTTTCGCGCAACGGTCCAGAAGTCAAGGTTAAGCATATTCAGTAATGAGAATGCTACCGGCATGTTCATTGAACACCGTTCTTGGTGTCAATCACCGCCTTGGCTGCTACCATTCAAGCGAGCATGGACACCTACACACTCACATCAAAATCACGACCAAGGCTTCAAGATGGGCAGGAAACACGTCTCTACGATGTGATGGAAGAGTTGGGCGGCGGCCCGCTGACGTTGGAGCAGATTGTGAAGCAATGCGAGTACCGCCGTTATGGTTCACTGCTCAAGACTGAGCCATCTGTCACCAATTCCGTTGCGTGGCATCTTCGCAGATGGTTGAAGCGCGGCATTGTGGCGCAAGCGCCCGGTTCGGCCAACACCACCGGCAAGTGAAAGTCCGAAGTGAAACCCCACGACGGGTGCAGTCCAGCCATGCCGCTTCCCACAAATGCGCAGAATGGCGTCTAGGGGTGCTACAGGCTACTCCAGTTTCACTTTACTTTCACTGAAACCGGCTGCTGTTTTGCTAAGTTGTTGATTTTATTGGCGTCCCCGACGGGATTTGAACCCGTGTTATCGCCGTGAAAGGGCGGTGTCCTAGGCCGGGCTAGACGACGGGGACGCATCGGAAGCTTGATGGGCGGCCGAAACCGCCGCGTGCGTGGGAGCCGGGAATACGCCTTCATTGAGGCTAACAACTCGCGCAAACCATGTCAAAATAATAGATTTGCCCATGAGGATCGAGCCAACCCCTCAGCGCGCGAGATTGCTGAGCGCTTCAGTTGCGACGGCCCTGCGCCGCTTTTGTTTTCGACGGGCAGATGAAGGGCCTGTTGCGTCTGAGTGAATTGCCGCCGGAGGGAACCGCAAAGGGCGCGTACCCGTAGAACCGGAGTGGGTTATTCTCGATGCAGGCTCTGGCAATGAATCCAGCCTCCGCTTCGCGTGAAACCGGCGGCTGCACCCGACCAGGCGCCATCGGGATTGACAGGATCTCCGGCCGTGCCAGAGCAATCTCCGGCTGGAACGGAGCAATTTTCCGCGAGGCAAGAGCAAATTCCGGTGAGAACGGAGCGGCCTCTCCATCCGGGAGCAACGGGCTGCGGGCCGGCACAAAGGACGAAGAGTGACGAAGAACGTACTCCATCGAACACCGATTTTTGGGGCCATGCTTCTGATGGCGCTGGCCAGCGGCTGCCACAGCAAACCGGCCGCGCCGGCGGGACCGGCCATGCAGGCCATGCCAGTGCAGACGATTGCCGTCAAGCTGGCGTCCGTGGCACAGAGCAACGACTACGTAGCTACCATCAAGTCGCGGCGCTCGGCCACCATCCAGCCGCGGGTAAGCGGCAATTTAACCGAAATCGCCGTGCATTCCGGCGATCACGTGCAGGCGGGTCAGGTGCTGATGAAGATCGATCCCAGCCAGCAGGAAGCCATGGTGGCTTCGCAACTGGCCACCGAGCAGCAGAAAAAAGCCCTCTACGATTACAACCAGATCGAGGTGGAGCGCCAGCAGAAGCTGTTTGAGGCCGGCATCACCAGCCGCGAAGCCTTTCAGCAGGAGCAACAGGCCTTTCAAAACGCCAAGGCGGATTACGAGTCAGCGCTGGAATCGCGCAAGGCGCAGCAGCAGTTGCTGGACTACTATACGATTCGCGCGCCATTTGACGGCATTGTCGGCGACATCCCGGTGCACGTGGGCGATTATGTGACCACATCGACGATACTGACTACGGTAGACGAGAATCAGGACCTGGAAGCCTACATCTACATTCCCACCGAGCGCGCCAGCGAGGTGCGCCCCGGACTGGCCGTCGACCTGCTCGATAACTCCGGCAAGCTGCTTGAGTCCACCTGGATCGATTTTGTCTCGCCGCAGGTGGACAGCACCTTGCAGGCGATTCTGGCCAAGGCGCCGGTACACTCCAGTCCCGAGGTTTTGCGCAACGCACAGATGGTGACGGCGCGGGTCATCTGGAACACCCGGCCGATGCCCGTGGTACCGGTGCTGGCAGTTACGCGCGTAGGCAGCCAGAGTTTCGTCTTCGTGGCGCAGTCGCAGAGCGGACATTTCTTTGCCCGCGAAATGCCGGTCACGCTGGGCGAGACGGTGGGCAACACGTACGCTGTTTCGTCGGGTCTGAGCGCAGGCGACCGCGTTATCGTATCCGGAACGCAATTCCTTGTGAACAATATGCCGGTGATGCCGCTGGGCGGGTGAGAGGGGACCGCTCCGGTGAAGGAGTGCGCCAGGTTTTGAAAGGGCACGGCTTAAGCCGCGCCGCACAAGTGTCAAGATTGCAAGCGGCTTTAGCCGCTAAAGGATTGAAGATGGCATAAAACCCGCTGCCCTCAGGGGCTAAAGCCCGCACGGAAATTGTTTGCGTTTCGGCACGACTGAAGTTGTGCTCTTTCAAACGACTCCGGTTCTGCTTCATCCGGGAGAGAGGCTTTTACTTGTTCGTTGATTTTTTCATTCGCCGGCCGGTGTTCGCTACGGTGTGTGCGCTGCTCATCATTCTGGCAGGAGCGGTGTGCATTCCCAATCTGCCCGTAGAAATGTATCCCTCGCTGGCGCCGCCCACGGTGACTGTTTCGAGCCAATATGTAGGCGCGGACGCGCAGACGGTAGAGCAAGCCGTCACCATTCCGCTCGAAGAGGCGATCAATGGCGTGGAAGGCATGCGCTACATCAACTCGCAGAGCACCAACAGCGGCACCAGCCAGATTACGATCACGTTCAACACCGGCTACAACCTGGATATTGCCGCCGTGGACGTGCAGAACCGCGTGGCCAGTGTGCAGGGCCGGTTGCCCGGCGAAGTGAACTCCACCGGCATCACCGTCACCAAGACCAACATGAACTTTGTCTTCGGCGCCGGCTTCTTCACCCGCGACGGACGCTACTCCAGCGAGTTCATCTCCAACTATCTCGATGTCTACGTGAAGGACGCGCTCAAGCGCGTTCCCGGTGTAGGCGATGTGACGATCTTCGGCGAGCGCAAGTTCGCCATGCGCATCTGGCTCGACCCGGTGCGCCTGGCCGCGCACGGCCTTACGGCAAGCGACGTGGTGAGCGCGCTCCAGGAGCAGAACCTGGAGATTCCGGCCGGCCAACTGGGCCAACCACCCTCCGATCCAAAACAGGCCTTTGAGATTCCAGTGCGCGTGGTGGGGCGGCTGACCAGCCCCGAGCAGTTCGACAATATTGTGGTGAAGAACTCGCCCAACGGGCTGGTGCTGCTTAAGGACGTGGGCCACGCGGACCTGGGCGCCGAAGACTATAGCTCGGTGCTCAAATACTCCGGCCACGAAGCGCAGGGCATCGGCGTGCAGCAGCTTTCGAATGCCAACTCGCTGGACGTGGATCGCCGCGCCAAAGCCGCGCTCGCGCAGCTCTCCAAGAGCTTTCCGCCCGGTCTTGAATACGCCATCGCCTTTGACTCCACTACCGCTGTCGGCGACTCGATCCGCGAGGTGCTGCGCACGCTGGCTGAGGCCATCGTCATCGTTATCGCCGTTATTTTCCTGTTCCTCCTCGACTGGCGCGCCACCATCATTCCGGCGGTAACCATTCCGGTTTCGCTGATCGGCACCTTCGCGTTCGTCAAGGCCTTCGGCTTCTCAGTCAACTCGCTCACCCTGTTCGGCATCACGCTGGCTACGGGCTTGGTGGTGGACGACGCCATCGTGGTCATTGAAAATGTGCAGCGGCACATGCACATGGAGCACTCCGATCCGCACCTGGCCACGTCGCGCGCCATGCGCGAGGTGACCAGCGCCGTGATCGCCACGTCTCTGGTGCTGGTCGCCGTGTTTGTGCCCGTTTCGTTTTTCCCAGGAACTACCGGCATCCTCTATCGCCAGTTCTCGCTGACCATTGCGTTTTCAATTGCCATCTCGGCCTTCAACGCGCTCACGCTTTCGCCGGCGCTTTCGGCGCTGTTCCTGCGTGGCGAAGAAGCGCGGCCGCACCAGCTCGATTTTCTGCACATCCGGCCGGTGTCGCGCGCCTTTTCCGGATTCATCCACGGCGCCGACGCCTTTGTGACCTGGATGGGCAAGACCTACGCGCGCGTCATTCACGGCGCGCTCGAATTGCGCTACGTGCTGCTGATTGTCTTTTTCGCGGGTCTGGCGGCGACGATGTGGATCTACGGCCGCGTACCCACCGGCTTCATTCCTCAGGAAGATCAGGGCTACCTGATGGTAATCGTGCAGGCGCCGCCGGGCTCTTCGCTCACCTACACCAGCAATCTCGCCGATCGCGCGTCGGCCATCATTGGCAGTAATCCCGATGTCTCTGGATTGTTTTCGATCATCGGCATGAGCTTTGGGGGCAACGCGTCGAACGCGGGCATGATGTTTGTGAGCACAACATCGTCTAGCGTGCGCCGCGGCAAGGGCCACTCGGCTGCGGACATCGTCGCCGATCTTGAGCCCAAGCTGCAGCGCCTGATGCTGGCGCCCAATGGAGGACTGGTGGCCATCATCCAGCCGCCGGCGGTGCAGGGCGTAGGCAGCTTCGGCGGATTCCAGTTCATGCTTCAGGATCAGGGCGGCAATTCCCTCACTGATCTGGACCGCGTGGCGCACGGGATTGTGAACGCCAGCCGCGCGCGCAAGGACCTGACCGGGCTGATCACCACCTTCTCGGCCAACGATCCTCAGGAACTGGTGACCATCGATCGCGACAAGGCCAAGGCGCTGGACGTTGAAATCTCGCAGATCGCCTCTACGCTCAATGTTCTCATGGGCTCGGAGTACGTGAACGATTTCGATTACAACAACCGCACCTACCGCGTCTTTGTGCAGGGCGACGAGCCCTTCCGCATGAGGGCCAGCGATCTGCACAGCTACTACGTGCGCTCTGATGCGGGGGAGATGATCCCGCTCGACAATTTGGTAACAGTGGCTGAGAACGCCGGCCCACCCGTGATCACACACTACAATCTTTTCCGCGCGGTTGAAATCGATGGCTCGGCCGCCCCCGGCTACAGCTCTGGCCAGGCGCTGGCCGCGATGGAGAAGCTTGCCAAAGCGCACATGATGCCGGGCATGGCCTTCCAATGGACCGGTCTCACGCTCGACGAACTCGAATCAACGGGCAAGGCGCTCACCATTTTTGCGCTCGGCATTGTCGTGGTATATCTCACGCTCTCGGCGCAATACGAAAGCTTCGCGCTGCCGTTCATTATTTTGCTGGCCGTGCCCATGGCGGTGCTGGGTGCGTTGGGACTGGTTTGGTGGCGCGGACTTTCGAATGACGTGTATTGCCAGATCGGCCTGGTGATGCTGATCGGCCTGGCGGCGAAAAACTCCATCCTCATTGTCGAGTTTGCGGAGCAGTTGCGGCGCAAGGGCCGCTCCATTCCCGAAGCCGCGATTGAAGCCGCGGAGCTGCGCCTGCGGCCGATTCTGATGACCTCGTTCGCATTTATTCTCGGCGTGCTACCGCTGGTCTTCGCCTCCGGCGCGGGTGCGTTGGGACGCCAGTCCGTCGGTACCACCATCGTCGGCGGTATGTTGCTCTCGACGGTGCTTAACCTGATCTTCATTCCCGTGCTGTACGTGCTTCTCAGCCGGCTGCTCAAACGCCATGTAACGGAATCAGAAGAGCCGGTGGAAGCGCATGCGCATTACTGAGGAGGCGAGAGCACTCCTCTGTCGCGCATTTGTGGTCTCCCATCCTTTCGCAAAAGGCGCGCGAGGCGGGGCCCGCCACAATCCTTTGTAGCTCCTCATTGCTTCTCGCGGTGGGCGATGATGAAGTCCTTGATGCGGTCGTAGACAGCGCTGGTGACAATGCCGCGATCGACGAGGTCCTGCTTGGTGCGATAGGGCCTGAAGCGCACAATCCGCTCCGCCCACGGGCGCGCCATTCCGGGCGCTCTCATCAGCTCGCCGACGCTGGCGTGATTGATGTCGATGCGCGCCTCCGGCGGCGGAGCATGAGCAGATGTTTTGGGGGCGCCGCTCGAATCCCGATCCGAGTACTGCGCCGCTCCGGCCAGGCACAGGACGAGCATGGCAACCGGCAGGGCCGCAAATCGAATTCCGGCTCGCATAATTTTCCAGTGCATCCATTGTCTGCCGGTCCGATCGCCGGCGCAACTCCGATCCAAAAAATCGTTTGACAGCACGCGGTATTTCCCGTAGCTTGAGAAGAGATGCAAATCCTCCGCCATAACGGTCATCACCATCATCATGGGACCTCCATGCCGGCGGACTGCGATGGCCTGAGCTAATCGGCCAGAGAGATCGAAAAGAATCATCAGCCCGCCGGCGACCATGCCAGCGGGCTTTTTTATGCTGGAAAATCTAAACCAAGGAATGAAATCGTGGAACGCATCGACTTCGACAAAATGGATGGACTCGTGCCGGGCATCGTGCAGGATGCGCGCAGCGGCGAGGTTCTGATGCTCGGCTTTCTCAACCCAACGAGCTATTCGAAAACTCTCGAAACCGGCTTTGTCACTTTCTGGAGCCGCACCCGCCAGAAGCTGTGGATGAAAGGCGAAACCAGCGGCAATCGTCTGCGCATCGTCTCTGCTTCGACCGATTGCGACCACGACACATTGCTCTTCCGCGTGGAGGTGGAGGGCGACGGCCTGGTCTGCCACGAGGGCACCGTGAGCTGCTTTACGCTTCCTGTCACGCTGGAACCAAAGCCCGAAGCAGGGGAGGTGCCTCGTGGCTAAGCTTCGTCTCGGAATTCCCAAGGGCAGCCTGCAGGACGCAACCATCGCGCTTTTCCGCCGGGCTGGCTGGAATATCTACGCCGACGGCCGCTCTTATTTCCCATCCATCGACGACGTGGAGATCGAGTGCATGTTGATTCGCGCTCAGGAGATGGCGCGCTACGTCGATCACGGCGTGCTCGATGCGGGCCTCACCGGCATTGACTGGGTAGTGGAGAGCGGCTTGGACGTTGCCAGCGTCACCACCCTCACTTACGCCAAGCAGAGCCGCCGCAAAGTGCGCTGGGTGCTGGCCGTTCCTGAATTGAGTGGATTTGAGAAGGCCGAGGATCTCGAAGGTAAAATCATCGCCACGGAACTGGTGGAGGTGAGCAAGCGATATTTCGCAGCGAAGGGCGTAAACGTGAAGGTCGAGTTCAGCTGGGGCGCAACGGAAGTGAAGCCGCCCATGCTGGCCGACGCCATCGTGGAAGTGACCGAGACCGGCAGCTCGCTCAAGGCCAACCACCTGAAAATCATCGACACGGTGATGGAGAGCGAAACGCATCTCATCGCATCGAAGGCCGCGCTTGCCGATCCGTGGAGGAAGCAGAAGATCGATCAGATTGCGACCATGCTGCGCGGCGCCATCGATGCGCAGGCGCAGGTGGGCCTGATGCTCAACGTGCGCCGCTCCGATCTTGAGGCCGTGCTCGCCGTGTTGCCAGCGCTCAACTCGCCGACCATTTCGCAATTGAGCGATTCGGAGTGGGTGGCCGTGAACACCATTCTGGAAGAGCGCGTGGCGCGCGATGTGATTCCGCGGCTGAAGGCGGCGAAGGCTGCAGGCATTGTGGAGTATCCGCTCAACAAGGTTGTGCTGTGATTCGTCTTGCAGATCAAATTTGCGGAGTCTGTGGCCGAATGGTTTAGGCACAAGGTTGTGGCCCTTGCTATCCGAGTTCAATTCTCGGCAGACTCCCCAAAGGAATTGTTTGGTGTGAAGGGTACGGGCTTTAGCCCGTACATCCAGCAGCCAGAACAAAGGGGCTTTAGTCCCTGAGAGAATGCGCACCAGGGGAAGATTCGATGAAGCTCATCCGTACCCAAGGACGAAGCGCAGCACCAACCGCAGCCACAATCGCCGCGCTCGAGCAGCGTGACAGTTCGGTGCTCGAAGCCGTTCTGCCCGCCGTGCGCCGCATTGTGGCCAATGTGCGCCGCGGCAGCGATCGCGCGCTGCTCCGCTACGCCGCGCAATTTGACGGGCTGGCAGGACCGGAGCGGTTGCGCGTCACGCAGGAAGAAATGGCTGCTGCGTGGGACGCGCTCGATCCGCAGTTGCGTGCGGCCCTCAGCACTGCAGCGGCGCAGATTCGCGCCTTCGCGCGCCGCCAGCTTCCGAAACCGTGGAGCGCATCACCCATCTCCGGCCTCACCACGGGGCAACTCGTGCGCCCGCTTAATGCTGTCGGCTGCTACGTGCCCAGCGGCCGTCATCCGCTCCCTTCTACGCTGCTGATGACCGCGATCCCCGCGCGGGTGGCTGGTGTTTCGCGCATCGTGGCGGTTTCGCCCCGTCCAGCGCCTGCAATTCTTGCCGCTGCGCACCTGCTCGGCATTACGGAGTTCTATCGCCTGGGCGGTGCGCACGCCATCGCCGCGCTGGCCTACGGCACGCCAGCCATTGCGCGCGTGGATAAAATCGCCGGCCCCGGCAATCTCTACGTCACCGCGGCCAAGCGCCTGGTTGCCTTTGACTGCGCCATCGATATGCTGGCCGGTCCAACCGAGATCATTGTCACCAGCGAGCGCGGCAATGCGGGCGAAATCGCCTCCGATCTTGTTGCGCAGGCCGAGCACGATCCCGAGGTGCTGGCCACCTTCATCACTACGCGCACCGATCTGGCGAAAGAAGTGCTCACCGAGACGAAGAAGCGCAGCCGTAGCAATCCCATCGCGCGCGAATCGCTGCGCCGCAATGGGCTCGTGATTCTCGCATCCAGCCGCGATGAGGTTCGCGCAATTACAAATCGCCTGGCGCCTGAACACCTCACTGTCGATTCCGCCGCCGATCTCGCTTGGGTGACCAACGCCGGCTCGGTGTTTATCGGCCGCTGGTCCGCGCAGCCCATGGGCGATTATATTTCCGGGCCTAATCACACGCTGCCCACCGGCGGCATGGCGCGCGTGCGCGGCGGCTTGAGCGTGAACGATTTCGTGAAGCTCATCACCGTGCAGGAATACACGCAGCAGGGTTTGCATGCGCTCGGCCCCAAGGCCGCGTTGCTGGCCGAGGTGGAAGGTCTCACCGGACATGCCGATGCGATCCGCACGCGTCTCAAGCCAAGGAGGCCCCGTGGCTGAAAAAGGTGCAGCAATTCCAGCGATGGGTACGGGCTTTAGCCCGTACGACAGGGATCGCCAGAACTCCGGGGCTTCAGCCCCTGGGGGGAATTCCGCGAGCGGGTTTGGATCGCCCACTCCCCGCGCTCGCGTACAGGCGATGAAGGAATACCACCCGCCACTCGGCAGCCGCAACGCCCTGCGCCTGGACTTCAACGAAAACACGCTGGCCTGCTCGCCGAAGGTGCGCGAGGTGCTGGGCCGAATCTCCGCCGGCTCGCTCACCCGCTATCCCGAGCGCGAGCCGGTGGAAGCGATGGTTGCCGCGCATCTCGGCCTCAAGCCTGAGCAGGTAGCGCTCACCAACGGCGTCGACGAAGCGATTCACGTGCTTTTCGAAACCTTTCTCGAGACCGGCGACGAAGTGCTGCTGCCGGTGCCGACGTACACGATGTACGAGGTCTACGCATCGGCCACCGACGCGCGCGTGGTCACGGTGCTTGCCGGTGACGATCTGCAGTTTCCATTCGAGCGCCTGCTCGCCGCGGTCACGTCCCAGACGAAGATCATTGCCATCACCAATCCCAACAGCCCTTCCGGCGCCGCAGCCGCGCGGGAACAATTGCTCCAGCTCGCGCGCCACGCGCCGCAAGCCGTGCTGCTGGTAGATGAAGCTTACTTCCACTTTCATGGCGAAACCGTGATGGATTTTGTCGGTACGGTGCCAAACCTCGTGGTGGCGCGCACGTTTTCGAAAGCATATGGGCTTGCCGGTTTGCGCCTCGGATTGCTGGCCGGGCCCGCTGACCTGATGCGCTGGGTTCGTCGCGTGCTTTCGCCCTACAGCGTGAACTCGCTGGCGCTGGCCTGCCTGCCGCTGGCGCTTGAAGATAGGGCCTATCTCGACTGGTATGTGAGTGAAGTTCTCCGGGCGCGCGCTGATTTCGAGGCCGCTGTCGATGCGGTTGAGATTCGCCGCTGGCCCAGCCGCGCCAACTTTATCCTCGTCGATATTGGCGCGCGGCACACGGAGTTTGTGTGCCGGATGCGGGCCGCGGACGTGCTGGTGCGCGACCGCTCCAGCGATCCGGGATGCGACGGGCGCGTGCGCATCACCATTGGCACGCGTGAACAGATGTTCAGCGCCATCACCGCCTTGAACAAAACCATGGCCGCGCTGCGTCTGGGAACGATGTAGCGCCGATCTCCAGATCGGCTGTAGTGCGGGCCTCCGGATCCGCACGAAAGACTTACCTCATGAGGATCGAATTCAATGCCCGCGCAATCTAAATCATGCATCGGAAACGCCGGCGTCAAGTTCCGCACTGCATCCTTCGAGCGCAACACGACCGAGACGCAGATCGCTATCCGGCTCACCATCGAAGGCAAGGGCCGGTACAAAATCTCTACCGGCATCCGCTTCTTCGATCACATGCTGGAGCTGTTCGCGCGCCACGGCGCCTTCGATCTCGAACTCACGTGCAAAGGCGATCTCGATGTCGACCAGCACCACACCGTGGAGGACGTCGGCATCGCACTGGGCGAGGCATTCGACCGCGCCCTGGGAGACAAGCGCGGCATTCTGCGCGCCGGATATTTCCTGATGCCCATGGACGAGACACTCGCCATTGCGGCCATCGATCTGAGCGGACGAGCGGCTTTTGCGGTCGATGCCAAGGTTCGCACGCGATTGGTTGGAGATTTACAGACGGAGCTGGTGACGGATTTTTTTGAAGGCTTTGCGCGTGGCGCCCGCGCCAACGTGCACGTGAAGACCATGTACGGCCGCTCGAATCACCACAAGATCGAGGCCATCTTCAAGGCCTTTGCGCGCGCGCTGCGCGTGGCCTGCTCGCGCGACAAACAACTCGGCGACATGCTGCCGTCGACCAAGGGATTGCTCTGATGCGCGTGACGGTGATCGACTACAAAGCCGGCAATCTCACCTCGGTGGTCAAGACACTGCGGCATCTGGGCGCGGAGACGGTTGTCACCGACGGCGATCTCGCACTGGTCGAATCCGCCGAGCGCATCGTGCTCCCCGGCGTTGGCCACTTCGCGGCAACGGAGCGGCTCGACCAGACCGGGCTCAGCGGCGCGATTCGCACGGCGATTGCGCGCGGGGTTCCATTTCTTGGCATCTGCGTGGGCATGCAGTGGCTCTATGCGGGATCGACGGAGGCTCCGCAACAACCCGGCCTCGGCGAATTTCCTGAGATGTGCACGCGCTTCCCCGAAGGTCAGGAGAAAGTCCCGCATGTGGGGTGGAATTCCCTCGAAGTCCGCCCCGGCTCACGCCTGCTCGCCAACATTGAGCCGGGCGAATTCGTTTACTTCACGCACTCCTATAAGGGTCCGGTCACTGCCGATACTGCAGCGGTCACGCAGTACATCGAGCCCTTCGCTGCCGCCGTCGAGCGCCTCAATGTGATGGGCGTACAATTCCATCCGGAGAAATCCGGCGAGACCGGCGTCAAAGTGCTGCAGAATTTTCTGGGGTTCAAACTATGTTGACCAAGCGCATCATCGCCTGCCTCGACGTGCATGCCGGCCGCGTGGTGAAGGGCGTGCAGTTCGTCGATCTCATCGACGCCGGCGATCCGGCCACGCAGGCCGCGCGCCATGCCCGCGAAGGCGCCGACGAAATCGTGCTGCTCGACATCACGGCCACGCACGAAGGGCGAAAGACGCTGCTCGACACGGTGCGGCGGACAGCGCGCGAACTATTTGTACCGTTTTGCGTTGGCGGCGGCATCCGCACGGCGCGCGATGCGGAACAGGTGTTCGAGGCGGGCGCAGACAAGGTGAGCATCAATTCCGCAGCGCTCGCCGATCCAGCGCTCATCGGCGCCATCGGCGCCAGCTTCGGCGTGCAGGCCGTGGTGGTTGCCATCGACGCGCGCCGCGATCGCGCGGCCGCCGATCCGGTGCGCGACGCGCAGGTTTTTGTCAACGGAGGCCGCAAACTCACGGGCCGCCGCGTGGTGGAGTGGGCACGTGAGGCTGAGCAGCGTGGTGCCGGAGAAATTCTGCTCACCAGCATGGACGCGGACGGTACCCGTGCCGGGTTCGACTGCGAGCTCACCGCTGCGGTCAGCGAGGCTGTCAGCATTCCGGTCATCGCCTCCGGCGGCGCGGGCACGGTGGCGCACTTTGCCGACGTCTTCGCGCGTGGCAAGGCAGACGCGGCACTGGCTGCCAGCATCTTTCATTTTGGGGTCTCCAGCGCGCGATCTCTCAAGCAGGAACTGGCGCAGGTGGGGATTCCCGTGAGGCTCCCATGCTGATCCCCTCTATCGATTTGATGGGCGGGCGTATCGTCCAGCTCGTGCAGGGCGAAAAGCTGCGCCTGGCCTTCGACGATTTCGAATACTGGATCGAAAGATTCTCGCGCTTTCCCATGGTGCAGTTGATCGATCTGGACGCGGCCATGCGCCAGGGTGACAACTCCGTGCTGGTGGAGCAGGTTACGAAACGCCTGCCCTGCCAGGTGGGCGGCGGCATCGACACTTCGGAGCGCGTGCGGCAAGTGCTCGACCGCGGCGCGCGGCGCGTGATTGTGGGATCGAAGCTCTTTACCGCCGATGGATTTGTGAACACCCAGTTTGCCGCTTCGCTCGCCGATGCCGTCGGGCTGGAGCAGATTGTTGCCGGCGTGGATACCAAAAACGGCCACATCGCGGTGAAGGGATGGAAGGAGCAGGTGGAGCTGACGCCCGATGACGCGATTCCGGTATTGGAGAAATATGTGGGCGCGTTTCTTTACACGCACGTGGACGGCGAGGGCTTGATGCAGGGCTTTCCCATGGACGTAGCCGCGCGGCTGCGCAAGCTCACCAATCGCCAGCTCATCGTGGCCGGCGGCATTCGCAGCCAGCAGGAAATCGATGATCTCGACGCCATGCGAGTGGATGCCGTGGCCGGGATGGCGGTGTATACGAAGCTGCTCGAAGTTTAGACTCGCGCCTTCCCCGGTCCCAGAATCGGGAGCTGGGGCAGCCTGGGGCCTAGAGTTGCGGCCTTCCACTTGCCAGAACAAAGGCGAACGGATGGGGCACAGAAGATCGTTTGTGTACATGGTTGGATCGACGGTAGTTACAGGGGAAGACGGCGCCCTGGAAGGCCGGCCGCTAGGGAGAGGCTTGACAAGATTCTGAGGCCGGGCACTGGCTCCAGTGGAGTGATTCAAATCACATCCCCAGCCGGCATCCGTCTTACACTAAAAGAGTCAGGATTCCCCGATGAAAAGAGCTTTAATCGGTTTTTATGCGCTGGTTACGGTTGCGCTGATGATGTGGGGCTATTACCAGGCGATTTACGTTGCGCCCGACGAGCAGACCATGCATGAGGTGCAGCGGATTTTCTACTACCACGTGCCTTCGGCCATGGTTGCGTTCCTGTTTTTTGCCATTTCGCTGGCAGGGTCGATCGCCTTTCTGGCTTTGCGGCGCAATCGCCCGGACCGGGCGCAGATTGCCGACGCCTGGGCACTGGCCGGCGCCGAAGTGGGGGTGGTTTTCTGTACCATCGTGCTGGTCACGGGGCCGCTGTGGGGGCGGCGCGCGTGGGGCATGTGGTGGACGTGGGACGCGCGGCTGACCACCACGCTGGTTTTGTGGCTGATCTACGTGAGTTACCTGTTGCTGCGGCGGTTTGCCGCCGGGCCGCAGATGCAGACGCTGGCCGCGGTACTGGGGATTTTTGGGGCGCTGGATGTGCCCATCGTCTATATGTCGAACCGCTGGTGGCGCACCCAGCATCCGGCGCCGGTGTTTGGAGGCGGGCCGGATTCGGGCATCAAGGATCCCAAGATGCTGGCTGCCTTCGGCTGGAACGTATTGGCTTGGCTGGCGTGGGGCTTTCTGATTCTCGGGCTGCGCTATTTTATCGAGCGGCAGAGCCAGAAGGTGGCCGAGCGCGAAGCGCAGGAAGCGCTGCGCGCGTGATCCGGGCGGTCCGCTTCGCAGGAGGTTATCGATGAAAAAGCTCTTATTCCGTTTGCTGGCGGCCGTGGCCCTCGGTTTGTTTGCATGGGCGGCGTACTTGGTATTGTCGTCTCCGCCGGAACCGGCCTTCTCGGCGGCCAATCACGATGCCGTGGTGGCGCGGCTGAATCACCTGTTCACGATGGCGGCCTACGCGCTGACCTGGGCCATCCAGCTGGGGTATGTGGCGTGGGTGGGGCTCAAATGGCAGACGCAAAATCAGGACGCGGCGCGCGCAGGTCGCGGTATTCGATAGAGGCCTGATCGTATTTATCTCCAGGTTCCTTCCGTTACTTGCGGCGAGAATTCGCCATGCACTTCGGCAACGGCCATCCTCTTCGGTTAACCGACGCGCTGGAGATGTGCCGCCGGTGATCGACTGCGGGTTACCTTCGGGTGACCGGCGCATAGCACCCGTATCTTCCGCGCGCGGTCTTTGTGGGATTTATGTTTTCTCCCGTCTCGCCGATGATTCAGTAGTGGAAGGGCTGCAACCCGAACCACAGGGAGAGAAAACCATGCATGACATTCTTATTGCTCTCGCTTTCATCGGAATGGTAATTGCCCCTGCAATTGTGGCCGCTAACGCCGACGTCGCCGAAAAAGGCAAATAACGAGCGATAGCCGTTGCGGCCGGGTCTCCGGATTTGCGTTTTCCCCGGGTCTGCGTTGTTAAAATCGATCGCGCGAGCGGACCATGATCGCCCCGCACCGCCTTCTTAATCTCCTGGCTTCGGACCTGCGGCATTGTGCCGGATGCGTCCGGGGCCAGTTCCCATTTATAGCTTCAAAGTTGAACTCGCTCGCAGGCGAGTGCGAGCGAATTTCGGCCTTGTCGCACGGCTTGGGCTGCGAAGTCTCAAAGGCAACTCAATGGTTGCTTTTTATCCGGAGCAGCTCTAATATGCAACCTGGAGGTTGCGTATCATGGAGATCAAAATCGAAAAACGCATCGAGATCAAGGCCCCGCCAGGGCGGGTGTGGCGCGCGCTCACAGATCACCGCGAATTTGGCGAGTGGTTCCGCGTGTCGCTGGAAGGGCCGTTCGTTCCAGGACAAACAGCGCGCGGCCATATCCTCCATCCCGGGTACGAGCACGTGGTATGGGAGGCCGTGGTCCAGAGGATCGAGCCGGAGCGGCTGTTTTCGTTTACCTGGCATCCGTATGCCGTCGATCCGGGAACGGACTACTCGAAAGAGCAGCCCACGCTGGTCGAGTTTCGCCTGGAGAAGACCGCGGCGGGCACGCTGGTCACACTCGCGGAATCGGGTTTTGAGAATATTCCTGCGCACCGCCGCGACGAGGCTCTGCGGATGAATGAGGGCGGCTGGACGCAGCAGATGAAGAACATCGAGCGCCATGTCACGGCAAATCCATAAGAGCCTGGCTGCGCACGAACCACCTTACGCGGTGGCGTTTGCCGCGCTGGGCGATGAGACGCGCCTGGCGCTGGTGCAGCGCCTTTCCGCCGGCCGGCCGGTTTCTATTTCGGAATTGACCGCGGGCGCGCGCATCACCCGCCAGGCCGTCACCAAGCACTTGCGGGTGCTGGAGCGTGCGGGGATCGTTCGCAGCCAGCGCTGGGGGCGCGAGACGCGCTTCGCGCTCGACCGCCGGCCACTTCACGATCTCCAGGTCTATCTGGAGCGAGTGGGCCGCCAGTGGGATGAGACGCTGGGGCGGTTGAAGGTATTCGTGGAGGAGTGACAGCGCTCCTCACACGCTCAGTTTGCGCATGTACTCGGCGTCAATGCGCAGCGCCTGCATGGGATCCATGTCGAACTCCTCTTGCTCGATGAAGTAGTAGCGGAGGCCGGTGGCGGCGCGCGTAATAGGCGCGAAATCGATGACACCGCGGCCCAGCTCGGTTGAATGCATCTCGCCGTTCGCGCCCTTCACCATGTCTTTCACGTGCATGAGGCGAAAGCGCTGCGGCTCTTTGCGAAGGTAGGTCAGTGGGTCGTGGCCGGAAGCGACTACCCAGCCCGCGTCCATTTCGAAAACGACGTATTTGGGGTCAGTCAGCCGCAGCAGTTCATCGTAGACGAGCGTGCCATTGATGGTGGCGAGCTCCGGCGTGTGGTTATGGACGCCGAAGGTCAAACCTGCGGCTTTTATCTTTTCGCCAACGCGGTTGAACTGGCCGGCGATCCAGCGCCAGTCGTCGAGCGTGGGCGTGCCTTTGGCGTTGGGGTCGCGGTGCATTCCGCCTGAGGACGAGCAAACCATGTACTCGAGGCCCAGCGCGTGGGCATAGTCGAGGAGCGAGTCGAGCTGCGTTTCGAGTTGGCTGAGCGTATGGTGCGTGCTCACGCAGCGAAGACCGGCCTGATCCATGGAATGGCGAAATTCCTGCGCCGTGCGATTGTAGTACCCGGCTGCCTCGACCACCGTGTAACCCGCGGCGCGCACCTGGGCGAGTGTTCCGTCGAAGTCCCTGGGCAGCAGGTTGCGCACGCTGTAGAGTTGCAGGCCGATGGGCAGATGCAGCGGCTTTGCTTCGATGCGCACGGCGGCCGTGGTGGCGATGGCGCCGGCACTCAGGCGAGCGAATTCGCGCCTTGTGATAGCCAAAGTTTTCATGGTTGCCTTTCGAGCACTGATCATTTTCTCGCCTGGTGCGGCGGATTGTCTACGGCGCTACGATGAATGTGTGATCGTGAAGCTGGAACCCGTTGGATCCGTCCTGCGCGGCCTGCGCGTGCTCGACGGCGCCATGGCGACGGAGCTGGAATCGCGCGGCGCGTCGATTAATGGGCCGCTCTGGTCGGCGCACGTGCTGGAGGAGGCGCCCGAGCAGATAGCCGCGGTGCATCGAGCCTACATCGAGGCGGGCGCGGAGTGTATTGAGACCGCGAGTTACCAGGTTTCGCGCAGGGGCTACGCGGAGTGCGGCTTTGCGCCGCGGCGCGCCGATGCGGCTCTATTGCGCGCGGTGGAGCTGGCGCGCGCTGCGGCGGCGGAATTTCCGCAACGGCGCGTGCTGGTTGCGGCTTCGCTGGGCCCGTATGGCGCAGCACTGCACAACGGCGCCGAGTACACGGGCGATTACGATTGCTCCTTCGCCGATCTGGTTGCATTTCATTGCGGCCGCATCGCCGTGCTGGCGTCGGCACAGGGCGCGCAGTCTCCCGATCTGCTGGCATTTGAAACCCTGCCTTCGCTCGAAGAGGCGCACGCGATCGGCTCGGCGCTCAAAAATTGGCCATGCTTGCCCGCGTGGTTCTCGTTCACCTGCCGCGATGCGGAGCGGGTTGCGCACGGAGAGTTGCTTGGCGATTGCGCCACAGTCGTCGCGCGCCTGCCCCAGACCGTCGCTGTGGGCGTAAATTGCACCCATCCATCGTTGATCTCCAGGCTCATTGTGGAATTGCGCGCCGCATCCGATAAGCCGGTGATCGTCTATCCGAATTCCGGCGAGGGGTGGGATGCGCAGCGCCGCTGCTGGACGGGAACCAGCGACGCGCGGGGGTTTGGAGCGATGGCCAAGGAATGGTTTCAGGCGGGAGCGCAGATAGTGGGCGGCTGTTGCCGCACGCGGCCGGCGCATATCCGTGAAGTGGCCGCGCTCCGGATCTAACCGAAGCTGGTAGCGGTTGGTATCGAAGGTGGGATTTCAGGACCAATCCTGGGCAGGCTAAAATGCCACACGTCCCCAAAAGGGACCGTGGATTTCCGATGCTCGACTACTACGAGTTTCTCCAAATCAGCTCCAATGCCGAGGTGGACACCATCCACCGCGTCTATAAATTCCTGGCGGCGCGATTTCATCCTGACAACCAGAGCTCCGGCAATCCCGAACAGTTTCGTTTGCTGAAAACTGCCTACGATGAGCGAAGTTGTTCGCGACCGGCGATCCAACCGGCGGGAGCGCCGCGTCGGTTTGGGCGACTTTCGCAGGATCAAAGCGGAACGGCGCGTGAGCGCGCGCGAGCGGTGAGCTAACTCCAAGGCTGGCGCGCGATGATTTGACCCATGTGTCCCGCGTAAGCTACTCGCGCACGCTGATGTCCAGCGCCTTCATCTTGCGGTAGAGATGGCTGCGCTCCAGGCCCAGCAATTCGGCGGCGTAGCTGATGTTGTTGCGGGCTTCTTCAATCTTTTTGAGGATGTATTCGCGCTCGTAGGCGTCGCGCGCCTGTTGCAGACTGGCGAATTCGCCCGCCTGCCGGGCGCCGGATTTCTGGGTGAGCGGCGGCAGGTGCTTACGCTCGATGCGCAGCACGCGCGGGTTGAGGATGAGCACGCGCTCGATCACGTTTTTGAGCTCGCGTACGTTTCCCGGCCAGTGGTAGGCGGCCAGGGCTGCGAGCGCTTCTTCGCCGATCTCGATGCGCGGGCGTCCGTACTGGCGGCCGAACTCGGCCAGAAATTCGCGCACCAATGGCGGAATATCCTGCTTGCGCTCGCGCAGCGGAGGCACGAAAAACGGCACCACATTGAGGCGGTAGAAAAGGTCTTCGCGGAAATTGCCTTTGGCGATCTCCTCTTCGAGATCCTTGTTAGTGGAAGCGATCAGGCGCACGTCTACGCGCAACGGTTGCGCGCCTCCCAGTGGCGTAAACATCTGGTCGTCGAGCGCGCTCAGCACTTTGGCCTGCGTTTTCAGGCTCATGTCGCCGACCTCGTCGAGGAAAAGCGTGCCGCCATCGGATCGTTCGAGCGTTCCGCGCTGGTCGGGTTGCGAGCCGCGGCGCGAGCCGAAGAGCTCTGCCTCAATGTGCGCTTCAGGAATGGCCGCGCAGTTCAGCTCCAGGAAGACGCGGTCGCGGCGCAGGCTCTCGGCGTGAATGGCGCGCGCAATCAGCTCCTTGCCGGTGCCCGATTCGCCGTAGATGAGGACGCGCCCATTGGTGGGCGCCATGAGACGAATCTGCTGGCGCAGGGCTTTCACGGGCACGCTTTCGCCGGTCAGGACCGCGTTGACGCTGAACTGGCGCTTGAATTCCTCGTTCTCGGTGCGCAGGCGGCGCGCCTCCACGGCGTTCTTGATCACGATCAGCGTGCGATCGAGCGAGAGCGGCTTTTCGAGGAAGTCGTAGGCGCCCAGCTTGGTGGCTTTGACGGCGGTCTCGATGCTGCCGTGGCCACTGATGATGATCACCTCAGGCCGCGTCTCCGAGGCCGTCTGCCGGATGTCGGAGAGCATGTCGAGCCCGTCGCGATCGGGCAGCCAGATATCGAGCAGCACGACATCGTAAGGCGCATCCTGAAGCGTGACAGCGGCCTCGCCCGCGGTAGCGGCGCAGGCTACGCCGTATCCCTCTTCGCGCAGGATTTCTTCGAGCGAGTTGCGAATCTCCTCTTCGTCGTCGACCACCAGGACGTGGTTCATGGATCGAGCCCCTGATCCCTAGTCCCTGACCCCTGCCTCATGAGGGGACCCCGGTGAGCGGATGCGCAACGCCTGCGTCCTGCTCCGGCTGTGCGGAATGTCCGTTCGACTCCATCAGCGGCAGACGCAGGACAAAGCGCGCGCCCTTGGGGCTGTTCGACTCCGCGCGGATGGAGCCGCCGTGTTCCTGCACGATTTTGGCAGCAATGGCCAGGCCCAGCCCGGTCCCGCGATGCTTGGTGGAGTAAAAGGGCAAAAAAAGCCGCTCGCGAATCTGATCGGTGAGCCCATGACCGGTGTCGGACACAACCACCTCGACGGCCGCGCCATCTTCGCTTACCGATGTGTCAATTCCCAGCATGCGCAGCAGGCTGCCCTGCATGGCCTCAGCGGCGTTGTCAATGAGGTTGGCGAGGGCGCGGCGAACGGCTTCAGGATCGGCCATGACCACGGGAAGATCGCGCTCCAGATGGCGCTGGATGGTAATGCCCTCAAGCCGTCCGACAAAGAGCGCCAATGCCTCCTCGGCCACCTGGTTGATGCAGCAGGGGCGCGGCTGCGAAGCCGGAAACTGCGCCAGCGCCGAGAACTGATCGACCAGCGTGCGCAGCGTGCCCACGCAGCCCAGGATCACTTCGCTGCACTTGCGGATCACGCCCGGCGAGTCGGCCTGGCCGCGATCGAGATGGCGGCCGATGCGCTCGGCGCTGAGCGCGATAGGCGTGAGCGGATTCTTGATCTCGTGAGCCACGCGCTGCGCCACTTCTTTCCATGCCAACTGCCGTTGCGCGCGCAGCAACTCCGACGTATCCTCGACGACCAGGACCGTTCCGGCGCGCCCGTGCGAAAGCTCCAGCCGGGCGCTGGTCACGGCCAGGTGAAGGATGCGCCCGCGGGCCGGAAACTCAATCTCCGTCGACGCCGCGCCCATGCGCTGGCCGCGCCGGATCACGCTGGCGATGTCGTCGGCGCACTCGGCGGGAAAGATCTCATCAATCTTCTCTCCGGCCAGCGCTTCCTCTTCGCGCCGGCCGATCAGTTCCGCAAAGGCGCGGTTCGATTGCACCACCACGCCTGCACTGTCGAGTGTGACCAGGCCGCTGGGGATGGTCTCAACAATCGTCTCCAACTCGCGACGCCGCTCTTCAATGGCCTGATTGGCTGCGGTCAACTGCGCCTGCGACGTCTCCGCCAGTTGACGGCTGGTATCAAGGTCGGCGGCCATGTGATTGAAGGAGCTAACCAGCTCCGCCATCTCTCCGGTGGCCACTGCCTCCACGCGATGGCTGTACTTGCCGGCGGCGATCTCGTCCATGGCGTCGGCCAGCGCCTCCACGGGCCGCGTGATTTGCTTCGACAGGAATACCGCGAGCCAGACGCTCGAAAAGAAAACCAGCACCGTGATCAGCAACAGCATGAGGGAGAGCATGGTGCGGATGCTCCTGCGGGAGCGGAAGAGCTGCCGGTATTCGTCCGCGCCGGCGCGGATACGCGCGGCCGTGCCGTTGAGTCCCTGCGGCATGGGCAGGGCTGCCACAATGATCCTGCCCGAAGGCGCGGCGGCCAGGCCCAGCGCGTACTGGTCGCCGCCCACCTGGAGCGTGGGCACATCACTGCGCTGCGCCGCTGAAAGCAGAGCCGCCGAGAGCGGGCCGCGCATGGCAACGGCTTTCCGCTGGTCGTCCATCCAGGTGCGCACGCTTACCGGGCTCGACTCGGGCGGCGCCTGAAAGCTGGTCAGAACGTGGCGGTCTTTGTCGTAGACCAACACGAATCCGCCATCGAGCGTGATGCGATGCGATCCCAGCGCCTGCTGGAGCTGCGGCAACGGCTTGTCGAGGGCGCCCGAGGCCGCAATCGACTCGGCCTCGCCGCGCGCATTGCTGGCCACGTACTCGGCCAGCTCGCGGACCACGGTGATGGAGTCGTCGCGAAGCTGCGAGGCGGAAGGCGAAAACCAGCGCTCCAGCGATCGGTTCATCAGATAGTAGCTGAAGAGGTACATGAGAGCCGCGGGCGTGAGGGTGATGATGACGGCGCCCAGCACCATGCGCGATCGCAGCCGTGTGGCCAGGCCGCTGGAGACTGGGTTGGAACCCTGGCCCACGTAAACCTTGAGAATGGTGCGGAAAAACAGCACCAGCAGCAGGAGCAGGAGCAGGAACAACAGCCCTTCGAGCGCGGTGAGGAAGATGGTCTGGCCGTACGTCTCGGGATCGAGGAAGTCAACTTTGGAGGTGTTAAACCACTGCAGCGTGCCCAGCAATACAAAGACCAGCAGCACCCCGCCGCCAAGCAGGATGGTCGCGCGCCGCCGTGAATCGCCGGGAGACGGCATGTGGCGATTATAGAAGGCAGAGAACGAGGGACCAAGGAAATGAGGGAACAAGGCAGGGCGATCGCACTTCAAAAAACCGGCAATCCTGTTGCTGTTGAAGGAGTCCTCTTCTTCGCTTTGCAGATGTCAAGCCCTTGTGAAAGCCACATCGCCCGCATCGCGCACATTCGGCGGGAAATATATTTTCGCCCTTCGTTGCGGGTTAATTTCGCCCTTCCGCTATGCTGTGAAGAAACGTTCCCCAGGCACTCGTGGCCGCTCAAGAATCCGGGAGCCGGCAGGCGCAAAAGAGCGCAAGAAAGGTAAGTTTTCTTGCCCAAATCCGCATGTTAATCGCACCCGAAAACGCACCCAACCATCAGAAAACAAGGAGCTTCATGGCAAAATCTCATGTACCCCCCCCGGGGGGGGTACGTATGAACCCGAAATCAATCCTGCCGGCGTACCATTCCAAGTGCGACTGCCCTGGGGAACAAGGTGCGAGGGATCGAGGGCGGAAAATTTCGGGCATTGGCGACCTTAAGAGCGCGTTTCCTCAGGGGCCGAATTCCCGCTCGATCTTGCAGGCTTCTGTGGCACACAACCCGCTGCGGCGGGTTCTCCTCGTGCCCTTTCAAAGCTGTGCCTGTAAACGCAGTTTTATGTGACTGCTTTTGCGGGTGCGGTCCAGGCACGTTGCTGGCTCTCGGCCACGCCCTGGTGGGTGAGCGTGCCCAGCCATGTGTTCAGGCCTTCGGCGAGGCCGGGATCTTGGCGCAACGCCTCGCGCGCACCGAGGTTGGCCAGGCGCAGCACGTAGGGAAAGGTCGAATTAGTGAGCGCCAGCGTGGAGGTGTGCGGTACCGCACCGGGCATGTTGGTGACGCAGTAGTGAACCACGCCGTCGACCGTGTAGCTGGGGTTGGAGTGCGAGGTGGGCCGCGCTGTTTCCACGCAGCCGCCCTGGTCGATGGCCACATCCACGATGACCGCGCCCTTTTTCATCTGCGCGACCATTGCCCGGGTGAGCAGCTTGGGGGCTGTCGCACCGGGAATGAGCACGCCGCCGATGGCGAGATCGGCTTCGCGCGAGGCCTGCGCGATGTTGTAGCTGTTCGACGCCAGTGTATAGAGCCGCCCGCCGAACAGATCGTCGAGCTCGCGCAGGCGGTTCATATTTACGTCGATGAGTGTGACCTTGGCGCCGAAGCCGAGCGCAATTCGCGCCGCGTTCGTGCCCACGATGCCGCCCCCCAGGATGGCGACGTGCGCCGGCGGAACTCCCGGAACTCCACCCAGCAGGATGCCGCGTCCGCCGCGCTCTTTTTCGAGATAGCTGGCGCCCACTTGCACGCTCATGCGGCCGGCCACTTCGCTCATGGGCATGAGTAGCGGCAACGTCCCGCGGTAGTCGCGCACCGTCTCATAGGCAATGCCGACCACCTTCGCTTCGAGCAGTTTGTTGGTCAGCGCGGGCACCGGCGCCAGGTGCAGATAGGTGAACAGAACCAGCCCTTCGCGGAAAAAGACGTACTCCTTCTCAATGGGCTCCTTGACCTTGACCACCATGTCGGATTTGCCCCACACGTGGCCCGGCTCGCCCACGATCTCCGCGCCGGCATTCTGGTACTCCTGGTCGGGGAAACCTGAACCTGCGCCGGCCTGGGTTTCGACCAGCACGGTGTGGCCGGCCTCGCATAGCGCCTTGGCTGCGGCTGGGGTCACGCCCACGCGGGCTTCGTTATCTTTGATCTCTTTGGGAACGCCGACGATCATGGTCTATCTCCGTGCTGCAGAATTTCGATTCGCCTGCCGAAGAAAATCCCGGCGCCGATTGGGTCCTCAGTGGTGGGCTCTTGGAGCGCCGGGAATTACTCCGGTTGCAATGGAAGGATGGTACGGCGGATTTTGGGAGCGATGTGTGCAAATTTTGTGACAAAATGCTTATATGGGAACGAAACGTGCTAATAATAGCCAGATAGAGCAAGAATCTGCCGAGGCATCCGCGGACAACGCTCCTCGATTGTCATCCGCTGAGCTGGATGAGCTGGATGCGTCGATTCTGCGCTACCTGGAGCGTCACGGCCGGGCTACCAATTACGAGGTAGGCGACGCCGTGGGTCTGTCGGCGTCGGCTGCATCGCGGCGCATCTTGGCTCTCGAATCGTGCGGGGCGATTCGCGGATATCGGACAGTAATCGACGACCGGATGCTGGGTAAGTCAATGACCGTATACATCCGCGTGACGCTGGAGCGGCAATCGGCGACGGTGCTGACAGCGTTCGAGGCTGCGGTGCGCCATTGCCATGACATTGTGAGCTGCCATCTGCTGGCCGGACAGTACGACTACATCCTGGTGGCGCGCGTAGCGGGGATGGACGATTATGGGCGCCTGCACCAGAACGAGCTGTCGCGGCTGCCCGGCGTAACACGGCTGGAGACCAGCTTTGCGCTCCGAGATGTGCTGGAAGGGAAGAGTCGTTGATTGGCCGGGAAGCTGAAATAAGCTTTAGATATTAGATATATGTCCCAGCTTAGCCGTGATGAAGACGCGGCGAAGGTGGGCCACGCCGCGCTCGGAGCCTGGGAATTCCCCGTGCGCCACGATAGATACGTGAGAGGTATCAAGGGCAGCAACACCAAAAGGGGGATGGTGACTGCCGGTTTCGTGGTATAGGTTTGTCACCACGCCATGTGATATTTCTTTCCGCTGATCGCGCTGTATCTTTGCGCGGAGTCGTTCACCGGGCAATGTCGTTTCAGCTTGGGGAGGAGCGCTATTGCTTTGACTGATACCGATGGTGAGGCCGGGAAAGAACTGGAAACCGGAACAGATGCGAAATCTTCCGCTGAAACCGCTGCCGGTTTTGGGATGCCGGAGTCTGGCCAATCCACTGAATGGGCTGGAAGAGGCCTGGAAACCGGAACAGTTGCGACAGCTTCCTCTGAAGCTACTGCCAGCGTTGGTGGGCAGCAGGTTTATACTAATCAATCCGCCCCAACGAAATCGAAAAAAAACCTGCTCTCTCCCCGCTTGTTCCTCTTGATTCTCGGGACTCTGGCTGTGGCTGGTTTTATCCTTGTGTCCGTTAGTCGAAGATCTTCGGCGCCCCCTCCCGATTTTCAGGATCTTGGTGCAGGCATCTCCAACGCTACGGGGCTGAAGGGCAATCTCAAGACGCGATGGGTGAGTAAGGCAGTCCAGTACAAGCTGGAGCTCGAGCCACTCGACCCACTGCAGAGCGCAGGGTTCTCCTACGTGGCTGCCAATCCTCCGGCGCCACTCTCAATCCATGTGAAACTGCTGGATCGCACTGGTTTTGCGGTGTGCGGCAAGGACATTCTGTTTCCTTTCGATCCAGCGAACCCTGGCGAAGGGAATCGCGAGCGCGGGCAGGACATTTTTCAAACTTCGCTTGGCGATGACGGCAAGGTCACCGCGGTGACCGCGCAGGGAACTTTGCCGTGTACACGCGCGCAGTATGGGCAAGTCGACTACTGGGACTTCTCCACCAACTTCCCAACCCAAACCCAGCAGGACGAACTGCTTCAGCAGTCGGAGCAGCCCAAGGCGCCGCAGGAAGCTCAAAAACGGGCAGCGCTGCGGCGGCAAAAAACACGGCAAAAAACGCAGTGGTCCGCCTTCTACGTGGAGGGCGACGACCAGGTTACCGGGTACGATGCCTCGCGTGGCGAACTCGAGACGGAGATGGGGAACTTTCTTGTGACCGGGGCGGCGGCACAGTCGACCGCAACCGCGTGGGCAGCCGACGGCGCCCTGTTCCACTACAAGTGCGATCAACGCTCCCGCTGCGTGCTCACAGGCGCAGGTGGAAGGGAGTCGTTGTCGGTCTCCGAGCTTCAATAGAGGCGGTAGACGTCCTCTAGCGAAGTGCGGCCATTTGCGTCTCGCGCTTGATCCGTTTGAATCATTTAATTCATGTATTCGCGCGCGCCCTTCCACAGATCGACGCCGCCCTCCTGCGCATAGCGGTCGATTTCCTTGAGCTCGGCGTCGACGAATTCCAGCTTCTTGACGGCGTCGAGTGAGTCGTCGAGCTGCTCCACGTTGCGCGCGCCGATCAGAGCGGAGGTGACGCGGCTGTCGCGCAGCACCCAGGCGATGGCCATCTGCGCGAGCGTCTGGCCGCGGCCTTCGGCGATGGCGTTGAGGGCGCGCACGCGCTCGATGTTGGCGGGATCGAGGAACTGGCGGAGCATGGATGAGTTGGCATAGGTGGCGCGCGAGTTTTCCGGCACGCCGTTGAGGTATTTCTTCGTCAGCAGGCCCTGCGCCAGCGGCGAAAACGCGATGCATCCGGCGCCAATCTCGGCAAGCACGTCGAGTAGCCCCTTTTCGACCCAGCGATTCAGCATGGAGTAGGAGGGCTGATGAATGAGCAGCGGCAGGCCCATGGATTTGAGAATCTGCGCGGCTTCGCGCGTCTGCTGCGGCCCGTACGACGAGATGCCTGCGTAAAGCGCCTTGCCTTGGTGGACGGCGGTGACCAGCGCGCCCATGGTTTCTTCGAGCGGGCAGTTGGCCCAGGGGCGATGAGAGTAGAAGATGTCGACGTATTCGAGGCCCATGCGGCGGAGGCTGTCATCGAGCGAGCTGAGCAGGTACTTGCGCGAGGCGCCGATGCCATAGGGGCCGGGCCACATGTCCCAGCCGGCCTTGGTGGAGATGACCAGCTCGTTGCGCAAGCCGCTGGCGTGCTTGCGCACGCCGAAGTCCTGGCGCAGGATGCAGCCGAAGTTCTCCTCGGCTGAGCCGTAGGGAGGGCCGTAGTTGTTGGCCAGATCGAAGTGGGTGACGCCGCGGTCGAAGGCGCGGCGAATGACGGCGCGGCCAGTCTCAAAGACGTCGGCGCCGCCGAAGTTCTGCCACAGGCCGAGGGAGATGGGCGGCAGCACGAGGCCAAAACGGCCAACGCGGCGGAAGGTGACGTTGTCATAGCGATCAGGAGCGGGAACGTACTGTTTTTCCATGGCTCTCCCATGTTACTGCGTCAATCTATTGAGCCCGCCCCGGAGGGAGCAACGGGTGATCTCCGTCGGAGAGGCCGTCTCCTTGCCCAATTCCTTCGCCGCAACAATGGGCTTTGACTGGCGGGCGAGGCGCTCTTGCGGGCCTGGCTGGTACGACGGCCATGGAAGTAACGGAATGCAGTGGCCCACAGGAGCTGTGCATAGCCGGGGGGAGGGGGTGTCTGCACAGATCGATGCTAAGCTGCCGATAATCATGGGCTTCGACCCGAAATAACATGGCTGCAGAATGGCGCTGAGAGCCGGTTTTGTGGCATTATCGGCGCGATGGTCGATGTTCCCGGCGGGCTTCAGCGGTATCCAGGCGCCGCGCAAAACAGGCGCGAAAGATGGGCGCGCGGCAACGGTAGCGTTGGATTTGGCCATGTGAGCCTTCCCTCTGATCACAACCTGATTGTGCGCTAAACGGGATAATTCACCGCAGTGTGACGTGAGAATATTTCTGGAAGCAGATGAGCATTGGTTTCAAGCAGATAGAACTCGCGAAGGTGTGTACGCGAGAGCGCGCCGCGCTTGACAAGCGCTGAGGCGAGCCCATGTGGTTTGGGCAGCCGAGCACATTCGTCAACCCGCACGGTCTTCACCGGTCCACAATCGTGCGCAGGCCCGAAGCAAGGTCTTCGAGCGAACAGCTTGGCGCCGTGCCGGACTTGATCTCTGCCACGCGGCGGGCGCTCTCCTCGTCCCAGGCCGCGGAGAGCGTGCTGAAATCGAGCTACTCCGCGTTGTCGATCTGGGCACGCTGGAGCTTGTCGGAGTAGTCGACGTAGACGGCTTTCCAGGTGGTGAAGAAGTCGATGGCGCCGAGACCTTCGCGGTGGCCGTTGCCGGTTTGCTTTACGCCGCCGAAGGGCAGGTGGACTTCGGCGCCGATAGTGGGCGCGTTGATGTAGGTGATGCCGGCTTCGAGATCGCGCATGGCGGCGAAGGCGCGGTTGACGTTCTTTGTGTAGATGGAAGTGGAAAGGCCGTAGTCGATGGAGTTGGCGATCTCGACGGCCTGCTCGAACGCGTCGAACTCGAGCAAAGCGACGACGGGGCCGAAGACTTCTTCGCGGGCGATGCGCATTGCGGGTTTGACGCCCGCAAAGACGGTCGGCTCGAAGAAGGTGCCGTTGGCGCAGGCGCCGTCGGTGAGCGTGTGGCCTCCGCAGAGAAGCTCGGCACCTTCGTTCTTTGCGATTTCGACGTATTTACGCGATGTCTCAATCTGGCTGGCGTTCACTTGCGGGCCAACTTCGACGGATTCATCGAGGCCGTTGCCGATTTTGAGTCTCTTGGCGCGGGCTACGAATCTTTCAGTAAATGCGCCGGCTATGCCGCGCTGGAGCAGGATGCGGCTGGTGGCCGTGCAGCGCTGGCCGGTGGTGCCGAACGCGCCCCATAATGCGCCGTCGAGAGCCAGATCGAGGTTGGTGTCTTGCATGACGATCATGGCATTTTTGCCGCCCATCTCGAGCGAGACCTGCTTGAAGGTGGCCGCGGCGCGCTGGCCTACGTGCGAGCCCACGGCGCTCGACCCGGTAAAGCTGATGGCGCGCACGTCAGGATGCTCGACCAGCGCTTGCCCCGCGTCCGAGCCGCCTCCCGACACGATGTTGATGACGCCTTCCGGAATGCCCGCGTCGGCCAGGGTTTGGACAAGATTGTAGGTGGAGAGCGGCGTATCGGTGGCCGGCTTGATGACGCAGGTGTTGCCGGCGACGAGGGCGGGAAAGAGCTTCCAACTGGGGATGGCCATGGGGAAGTTCCAGGGCGTGATGAGGCCGACGACGCCTACGGGCATGCGCACGGACATGGCGAATTTATTTTGGAGCTCGGATGGGGTGGTGACGCCGAAGAGGCGGCGGCCTTCGCCGGCTACGTAAAAGGCTTCGTCGATGGCCTCCTGCACATCGCCGCGGGTCTCGGCCAGCACCTTGCCCATTTCGCGGGTCATTTGGCGGGCGAATTCTTCTTTGCGCTCCTGCAGGAGGATACCGGTGCGCAGCAAAATCTCAGCACGCTTGGGCGCGGGAACGAGGCGCCAGATGCGGAAAGCTGCTTTCGCGGCTTCCACGGCGCGGTTCACGTCTTCAGCGCCTGAGGATGGGAATTCGCCCACGATGTCAGCGTGGTCGGCGGGGTTGACGTTGAGGCTGGTTTTGCCACTCGCAGCCGGAAGCCATTGGCCGGCAATCAGATTATGGTATTTGAGATGGGACATAGAAACCTCGTTAGGCGGGACTAGGGACTGGGGATCGCGGGACAAAAGGAACAAGGGACAGAAAACGACGGCAGGCTGGCAAGAATAGGCATGGCGTGCGATCCGGGGCCTTCGCCCCGCTCATTCTACAACCGGTTATGGTGCAGAGGAAAAGCGAGGCGGGGAAGGACAGCAGGAAACCTTTGCTCGGGGTATGCTGAAAGCACGCCCTTCTGGATGGGTAGCTACGGTGGTGCGTCCGCCGCCGCCAAGCCCTATGTTCGACACCGGCCGATATGTGCCGGCCGTACAATACTGATGAGGTAGATTCACTTTTCCAATGTCCTTGAACGGTTATCCCTCGCGCTCTACGCGGTCGCACGGCCTGCGCTCGCTCTTCAGCATGTTTTCGAGCGATTTGGCCATCGACCTGGGCACTGCCAACACGCTGGTTTATGCGGCCGGCAAGGGCATCGTGGTCAACGAGCCCTCCATTGTGGCGATCAACAAGAATACGGGCGAAGTGGAGGCCGTGGGCAAAGAGGCCAAAGAGATGCTGGGGCGCACGCCTGGCAACATCGTGGCCATCAAGCCAATGAAGGACGGCGTGATTGCCGACTTCAAGGTCACGGAAAAGATGCTGAACTACTTCATCCAAAAAGCGCACAACCGCAAGATGCTGGTGCATCCGCGCATCGTGATTGGCGTGCCCAGCGAGATTACGCAAGTGGAGAAGCGGGCGGTCGAGGATTCGGCTTACCGCGCCAAGGCCAGCGAAGTCTACCTTGTGGAACAGGCCATGGTAGCGGCGATCGGCGCGGGGCTGCCGATTACCGAGCCTTCGGGCAACATGGTGGTCGATATCGGCGGCGGGACCACGGATATCGCGGTGATTTCGCTGAGCGGCATTGTGTATTCGCGCTCGGTGCGCATGGCCGGCAACCAGATGGACGAGGCCATCACCAATTACCTTAAGCGCAAATACAACCTGCTGATTGGCGAGCGCACCGCGGAGCAGATCAAGATCGACATCGGCTCGGCGTTCCCGCTGGAAAAGCCGCTGTCGATGGAGATCAAGGGGCGCAACCTGATCGAGGGCGTGCCCAAGACCATCAGCATCGACGACAGCGAGATTCGCGAGTCGCTGGGCGAGTGCATCGCGGTGATCATGAACGCCATTCGCGTGGCGCTGGAGCGCACGCCGCCGGAACTGAGCGCGGATATTTCAGATCGCGGCATTGTGCTGACGGGTGGCGGAGCGCTGATTAAGAATCTCGATAAGCGTATCCGCGAAGAGACCGGGCTGCCGGTTTCGGTGGCCGACGATCCGCTGGCCTCCGTGGTGCTGGGGACAGGGAAGATGCTCTCCGACTTCCGGCTGCTGCGCAAGATCAAGATCGATTAAAGGCAGTGATCAGTTGTCAGTTGTCAGTGATCAGTCAGGTCGTGCGCCGGGCCGGAGTTTCGCCTTTCGCGAAAGTCCTTGAGTTATAGCGGAACACAAACGCGCTCACCGCTGCTTCCGCTCGCTGACAACTGAAAACTGCCAACCGACAACTCGCATTTTATGGAATCGTTTTTCGTTCGCTATCGGAATTTTGTAGTGTTGCTGGCCGTGCTGGTAGCGCAGATCGCCGGATTGGCTGTGCAGGTGCGCAGGAACGCTGGCGGACACAACAGCCTCAACGCTCAGGATGGCTCGGGCGTGCGGCTGATCCGCTACTGGGCCGAATCGCTGGTGGCTCCGCCCGAGCGGCTGATTCACGACGCCCGGCTGGGCATTGTGGGTCTCTGGACGGGCTACATCGACCTGCGCCATCTGAGGCAGCAGAATCGGGACCTGGAACAGACCGTCGACCGGCTGCGCCTGGAGCAGGCCGAACTGCTTGAAGATGCACAGCAAGGCGAGCGGTTGCAGGCAATGCTGGGATTCCAGGAGCATTACATCTATTCGACCGCGCCGGCACAGGTCTTCGGTTCCAGCGGCAGCGTGCAGGCGAAGGTTTTCTATATCGACAAGGGCGCGGACAACGGGTTGAAGCGAGACATGCCGGTGATTTCTCCGGACGGCATTGTGGGCAAGGTGCGCGACGTATTTCCGCACACCGCGCAAGTGCTGGCCATTAACGACCAGACCAGCGGTGCGGGCGTGATCCTGGAGACGACACGTGTTCGCGGGGTGCTCAAGGGCAATGAGGCCGGGCAGTTGGAGATCGTTGGCCTGTTGTCCGATGAGCGCATCAAGCCGGGCGAGAAGGTGCTCACCGCCGGCGGCGACCTGATTTTTCCGCGCGGGCTGCCGGTGGGCACGGTGAAAAAAGTGGTTCCCGATCCCGATCGCGATTCGTTTATCGACGTCATGGTGACGCCTGCGGCGCATCTGGACCAGCTCGACGAGGTGCTGGTGATTACGTCGACCGAGCCGCGCTTTCCCGCGCAGGACCGTAAGGACATAGCCACCAGCGAGGAGCTGAAAGGCGCGCAGGCCGCCGCGATTGAGCAACAGGTTCAGGCGCAGATGAAGGCATCGGAGATCAGGGCCGAGCGGCTGCCGGGGCTGACCGATGCGAACGCGCCGGTGGGCGCGCCGCTGCCGATCGCGGCCGGCCAGAATGGCGCAGCCAGCCCACCCGCCGCGCCGCCCCCGCCCAAGCTGTTGCCCACGCTGCACCCTGACCGATTTTCGCCCAGCATTGCCGATGCGGATTCAGGCGTGACTCCAGTGGCATCCGAGACGGCCTCCAAGCCAAAGAACGCGCCGGCGGTCAATGCGCCCGGCGGTAAACCGGCCGCGCCGAAGCCGGCCCATGCGCCGGCCGCTCATCCCGCGGCCTCGCAGCCGAGCCAACCGCCCCATCCCACCGCAGGTCACGCGGCAAATTCCGTGTCGGGGCCGGGGAGGAATCCTTAGCCATGGCCTTGCTCGGCGCGGATTTTCGCCGCGACCTGGAAATTCATCGCTATCCGCTGATCGTTTATGCGCTGGTTCCCCTCAGCGCGCTGGTTCTGCAGTCGTGGCTGCCCAGGGTGATGGGGCCGTATGCGCTGTTCGACCTGCCGCTGGTCATCACCATCTACTTTGCGCTGGGCCGGCGCAGCCCCATTCAGGGAACCCTCATGGGCGCCGCGCTGGGATTGTTTGAAGACGCGCTCTCCCAGCACGCTATCGGGCTGAACGGCATTGCCAAAGCGGTGGTCGGGTATCTGGCCGCGTCGGTGGGCGTGCGCGTCGATGTCGAAAACATTGCGATCCGCGTGATGCTGAACTTTGTGCTTTCGCTGGTTTCGAGCGCTATTTATTTGTTCGTGGCGCGCTTCCTGCTGGGGCTGGAGTTCGAGTGGCGCTGGGTGATGGAGATCGTTATGGCCGTGGATAATGCGGCTATCGCCTTAGTGCTGTTTCCGGCGCTGGATAGGCTGCAAGTGCGGGAATAGGCGGCTCGCTATTGGGGCGCGGTTTCCATTGCGCCCTCGATGACCGGGGCGAGCATGGCCCGCGTGCGTTGGACGGCGAGGGCGATGAGCGCGACTGCAGCAATGAGAAGAACGATATGGCCGGCAAGGATTGTGGCGGGACTGCCTCCTTTCGCGATTGGCGGTTGGAAGAAGGCGTGTACGCCGTAAGCCAAGGCACCCGCGGCCCCGATGCTGAATGTGTGGAGGGCCGTCCACTGAGCGCGGCGGGAGAGCAGGCCGGCTGAGACAAGGAAAATTGCGTCGATGAGAAGCATGAAGGCGACCGCGCCCCAGTTCCATCGCGGAGGTGTTTTGAGGACAGCCATGCCCAGCAAAAATGCGGTCAATCCGGTGAGCCACGGGGTGGGAACGGAGCCGGCGCGATTGCGAATCCCCGGAAACGGCAATAGGAACGCAGCCAGGATGAAGAGGATGCAGAACACGCCGGTGAGGGCAAACTGCGCGTGCGAGGCAAAGAAATGGTCGCGATGGATGGTGTAGGCGGCGTTCATGACGATGCCGGCGGCGAAGACCACGGCTACGATTGAAGTGCCGATTTTGCCAAGCCAGGGCGTCTTGGCGTGGGAGGGGAAAAGGGCTTCGGCGAGAGCGATGGATACGCCCATGCTCCAAAAGATGTGAAGGTTGAACATGAAGAGGGTCCACCATGCGCCAATGCCAAGAGCCGGAATCCAGGCGGGGGCGAGCAGATGCAAGTGCAATCCCATCGCGTCGGGATTGAAGAGGGTCTGGCCGGTGAAGCCTTCTTCAACGAGGGTGTAGGCCGCGCCCAGCAGCAGCATGGTGGGCCAGCCGCGGCCGGCGCGGCGCGCGAGCTCGCGGATGAGCAGTGCGCCGCCACCATAGAGCGGGGCCATCATCAAGAGCGCCGCCAGCAGCGTGAGCGGCAGGTCGCCAAGAAGATACTCGGCGACCAGCGGCGCGACAAAGAACAGCGTGATTGCTGCAGCAAAACTTCTCTGAGTGCTCATCATGCCTCACTCCTGTTACAGCCCGTAAAGAGCTCGCCAATTGGATCGGATTCGATGGCTGATGGCCCGGCCTATGAAGTTCGTTACTCGATCGACCCGCTGCATGGATGCGGTTCTGTCGCTGGATTCGAGGCCGTAAGCGCTCAAGAGCCCATCTTGGTGAACCAACGGCCAGTTTTCGCGATCTTACCATGCCTTCATTGCCGTACTCCCACGGCCCCTTGTTCTCCTGAACACTTCCCGAAGTTGCGCGTCTATTGATTGAGCCGCCGAATCTCGATTGGCTGTATCCTAGAAAAACAAGCGGATGTATTCGAGCAACGGCAGTAATCGGGGCGAAAAACTGCCCACCTTCAAGCTGACGGTGGTGCAGTACGGCATCTTGTTCATGATGCTGGCGCTGGTCTGCGGCTTGTGGCGGCTTCAGGTGCTGGGTGCCAGCAACTTCAAGCAGCTTGCCGAGGCGAACCGCATCCGCAAGGTGCCCATCCTGGCCGCGCGCGGCAAGCTCTTCGACCGCTACGGCCGGCTGCTGGTCGACAACTACCCCTCCACATCCTGCTTTCTGGTCCGCGAGCAGAACCACAATATCGAGGCTGACCTGCCGCTGATTGCCGAGGGATTGCACCTCGATCTCGACCAGTTGCGCCAGACCCTCCGCCACTATCGCGGCCTGCCCGGTTACCAGCCGATTCCCATCAAGGAAGACATATCGGCCGACGAAGTGGCATTTATTGCCGCGCATAAGAACGAGCTGCCGGAGCTGGAAACCATTGAAGAGGCGCGGCGGCTTTATCCGCGGGATGGGTTTGCGGCGCACCTGATCGGCTACGTGGGCGAGGTGAGCGAGGAGGACCTGAACAATCCGCGCTATGCGGCCGACGAGCCGGGCGACGTGGTCGGCAAGGATGGGGTCGAAGAGACTTACGACGAACTGCTGAGGGGTACGGACGGTTCACGCGATGTGATTGTGGACAGCCACGGCCGCGAGGTAGGTTTCTTCGGCATTCAGCATGCCATTCCCGGCCAGGACCTGAAACTGACTATCGACAACGACATCCAGCGCGCGGCGGAAATCGCGCTTGGCGACCGCGATGGGGCGGTGGTGGTGATGGACCCGCGTAACGGCGAAATCCTGGCCCTGGTTTCGCATCCCAGCTACGATCCCAACGATTTCTCCGTCAAGGTCAGCCGCGCTGAATGGAGCAAGCTGATCACCGATCCCGATCACCCAATGATGGATCGCGCCTTACAGGCGCAGCTTCCGCCGGGCTCGACGTTCAAGATTCTCATGTCGGTGGCCGGACTGCAGGAGGGCGTGGCGCAGGACATGAAGGTGATGTGCAACGGCGGCGCCACGTTCTATGGCCACTTCTATGCCTGCGATAAGCACCACGGCATGGTCGATATCGAACACGCAATTCCGTGGTCCTGCGATACGTTTTTCTATACCCTGGCCAACCGGCTGGGCATTGATACGATTGCCCGCTACGCCCATAGCGTGGGCCTGGGCGAGCCCACCGGCATCGACCTGCCCAACGAGGCCAGCGGCAACGTGCCCAGCTCGGAATGGAAGCTGCGGACCTTCCATGAGAAGTGGTTTGCCGGTGAGACCATCTCGGTGGGCATCGGGCAGGGCGCGGTTACGGTTACACCCATCCAGTTAGCGCGGATGATTTCCGGCATTGCCTCGGACGGACACTTCGTGCGGCCGCATGTGGTTGATCCGGCACAGCTTCCGGCTGAGTTCCGGCAGGAATTGCTGCAATCGTTCCCCGGCTCGGGCGTGGCATCCATTCCGTTGACCGATGCGAATTGGGACATCATTACCAACGGCATGGCGCAAGCGACCTCGCCGGGCGAGTTCGACACGGCTTTTGCGTCGCATCTTGACGGCGTGGATTTTGCAGGTAAAACCGGAACTGCCCAGATTGCCAGTCACGCGGCTCTCGCCAAAATGGGTAAAGGCGTGGACACCCGTCCCGATGGCTGGTTTGTGGGCGTGATTCCGCGGCGCAATCCCGAGTTCGTGGTTGCGGTGCTGTGGGAGCACGGGGACTGGGGATCGAATGCGGCGCGGCTGGCCGCCCAGGTGGCTACTGTCTACGTGAACAAGCAGCGCGAGATGGAGCACAACATTCTGCAGCAGGCCTCGGCGTCAAAGCCAGTGGAAATGGGCGCGGTGTGGACGGAGACGGCGCCGGCCGAGGGACCAAGGGACCAAGCCGCCCCAGCAAGCACAAATCGCTTGCCGGGGATCCCGTCTGGGACAAAGGGACAAAGGGACAAGAGCGGTGATTCCATCGCGGCGGAGAGGACCGTTCTTCTCGGCGGTCATTTCCTTATCCAGCCTGGCAATACCGGTCTCGTGCCAGGGCATGACTTCAGTCATGCCGCAAACACGCCCCAACACGGCGCTGGGACTTCAGGTCCCCGGAAGACGCTCTCCCAGGAACTGCCCCCTAACGGGCTAAAGCCCGGCCACTCTTCTACTGCCGATACGGCGCGGCTGAAGCCGTGCCCTGACACAAAGCCCTGCCAGAAGATACAGCCGAGGGCTACGGCTTTCATTACCGCCGGTCAATTGCCTCCTGTGCCACCGCTGCGCGTCAAGGAAGATACTCACTGATGCGCCGCTTCCTGAGTTTTCGCGACTTTGACTGGTCCCTGCTGGGCATGGTGCTGCTGTTGTGCGTGCTTTCGGTACTGGAGGTGCACTCGGCCACGCTGCACACCCGTTTCGCCAGCTTCGAGGGCAAGCAGGTGATGTGGATCGCGGCCGGAATGGTGGGCATGTTCGTGCTTTCCAAGATTGATTACCATCACCTGCTCGATTGGGCTCCCTGGGCCTACGTCTTTTTCCTGTTCATGCTGGTTGCTGTCAGGCTGGTGGGGCGCAAGGTGATGGGCGGGCGGCGCTGGATCGCCATCGGCCCCATTCAGTTTCAGCCTTCGGAGTGGGTCAAGCTGGTACTGGTGCTTGCGGTGGCGCGCTATTTTGCAAATCTGGGCGGGCGCAACCTTACCTGGCGCGAAATCTTCAAGGCCTTTGCCATGGTGGGCGTTCCCATGCTTCTGGTGGTGATTCAACCGGACTTGGGAACCACCCTTACGTATGCGCCCATTCTAGTTGCCGGGCTATTTTTGGGCGGCATCAGCTTCAAACAGGCGAGCATCCTGATGCTGTGCGCGTTGAGCCTGATGGTGGGTGTATGGTCAAGCGGGAAGGTCCTTAAACCTTATCAAAAAGCGAGGCTTACCAGCTTCATCAATCCTGATAACGATCCCCGCGGCTCGGGCTACCAGATTCGCCAGTCGCTGATCGCGGTGGGCTCGGGCGGGATCTGGGGCAAAGGCACCGAGAAAGGGAGCCAGACGCAGGGCTATTTCCTGCCCATCCCCTATACCGATTTCATCTTCGCGGCCTTCAGTGAGGAACACGGGTTCGTGGGCGCGATTTTCATCCTGCTGCTATACTTCGGTATATTGATGCGTTTGATTCAAAACGCTCAGACCGCCGCCGACCTGCCCGGCTCCCTGATTATCATGGGGCTGGTGGCGGTATTGACCTTTCAAATTGCGGTCAATGTTGGCATGGTCATCGGGTTTATGCCCGTCACCGGAATTCCTTTACCGCTCATGAGTTACGGAGGGTCTTCGGTGTTGTTCACATTTTTGGCGCTGGGTGTGACGATGAATGTCCGCATGCGCCGGTTCGTGAACTAAGGCGCGAGTCAATCTTGGCCGCCAGCAAGCTGAGGCTTGCCGCGAGCCGGATGGACGGGACGCAAGGAAAGTTTGAACTCCTGTGCGGCTTGGGAATGCTCCGGCCGCCAGGTGAGAGATAAGAAAGTATTCGCCGGCCAGGTCCCGATGGACCGCGCGCCCGGCAGGATTGGGTTCATGAGCTCGCAAAGAGTGGGCCGCAGGCAGCCTCAACTGTACACAGAATGCGCGCCAGCAGTGGCGCAGGACTTCCCCGTGCAGGCCTGCGGCAGAACGGTTCCCATGGGACCGCGCACAAAGTCTTTGCAATCGGATCACCGTGTTTTCCGGCTGTTTGCACCAGGGAACAATCGCCGCGGATCGCCAGGCCTTTGGCCGGCAGCCGCTGGAGCAGCCTCTTCCACGCCGTCCCTTACGCCCATCCAACCCCCTCCCGGCCGCACGTGTTTCCATCCCACCTTGCCGCTGTTGCCGGTTGCTTTAAGCAGCCGGACGGAAAGGTACGATGGCAAAGGAAATTTGCATCTCCAGCACGCCGCATGAGACGCGGCTTGCGATTTTAGAAGACGATCAACTCGCGGAAATCTATTACGAACGCGAAAACGAGTACACCCTGGCGGGGTCGATTTATAACGGCCGCGTCACACGCGTATTGCCCGGCATGCAGTCGGCATTTGTAGACCTGGGCCTAGAGCGCGACGCCTTCCTCTACGTAACCGATTTCATCGAGCTCGAAGATCAGGAAGAAACCGACGAGCTGGAACATGCCGCAGCCGGCGGCCAGCTTCCCCGTGAGATTCGGCATGGAAACGAGCGGCAGCAGGAGGCGCACGGCCAACGGGGTCGACCACCGGGCGAGCAGGTACCAGGCGAGCATGGGCAGGGCGAGCCGCGCATTGAGCGCCAGCGTAAAGGCCCGCAACAGCCCCAGGAAGAAATAGCAAACGAAGGCTCGCAAGCGGCTGCGCCGGCAGGCGAAGCGCCCGCATCTGACGGGCAGGCGGAAAGCGGTGAGACCGGCGGACGGCGTTGGCGCGGACGCAGGCATCGCCGCGGACGTGGCGGTGCGGGGCAGGAAGGGCGAACTGAAGCTGTTTCGGGGGAAGACCGGATGCCCGAAGCCGCGGATGCGGTGGAAGAGTTCCAAAGCGCGGCGGCGGTGCCGGCTGGAGTTTCAACCGCGAATGCCACATCGGAAGAACCCGCAGTTCCTCAGGTTCCGGCGCGCCCGCCGGCCCAGGCTCCAAAGCCGTTCGTTCTTCCCGGCGAGTCGCTGTCAAAGTACGGCGGTGCGCCGGCAGCCGAGACCCCGAGGCCGGCAGCTGCAGCACCGGCCCCGCCGGCCTCGACACACAAGCCGTCGACGATGGTCGAGGCGCCGCTGGCATGGGATCCGAACAGCGGCCTGCTTCCCGGCGAATCGCTGGCAAGCCGTCGCGTACGGCAACCCGAGCCGCCGGCTGAAGAGATTTCCACTGCAGACGCCGCTGTTCCAGACGCATCGCCGGACGAGATCGAGGAAGAAGAGTTCAAGGTGGAAACTGGAGAATCGCTGCCGCCTTCGCTGCGCGAGATCGAGTTTCCGCATGAGAGTTCGGTGCCAGCGGTGATCGAGCCGCTTTCCGAGGAGGACGAATTCGAAGAAGAAGCCACGGAAGCGGATCACCAGGGCCATGTGCCGCAAGCGGGGAGCGAATTCTCCAAGCCGGATGACGAGTTCTCGGAGCATGAGAGCAATGCCGCTGCTTCGCATCGGGTCGATCCATCTTCGCCTTCCGGGTTCCGGCTCTTCGGCCTGGGCGGGAAAAAGAAGACGGGAGCCGAAGCGCCGGCCGAGGGGGAGAAATCGACCGCCGCAGCCCCACCGCGGTCTTCGAGTTATGCGCCGGGCGTGGGTCATATTGAGGAAGAGGTCATTGAGGGCGAGGAGCTGGATTCGTTGCACGCGCGCCGTCACAAGTCCGGCGAGCACGATCTCGACGACTACGAGGAACAGACTCTGCCGGCGCAGGCGCGCAGCGGCGACCTGGGCGAAATGCTGCAGGAAGCGCATCTCGATGCCCGCATCCAGATGCGGCTTGGCCAGACCGGCGCCGAAGACGAGGACGAGGCCTACGACATCGTCGACGAGGAAGAAGAACCGGCCGCGGATACGCAAGCCGGGGCACCTTCCGTGCCCGGCCAGCTGCGCCGCTACACCCGAGACCGCGGACGCCGCGGGCGTGGCCCGCAGGGCCAGGGCGGGCAGCGCCGCGCTCCGTCGCGCCGGTCCATGCAGACAAGCGATCTGCCTATCATCTCCGACCTGTTGAAGCCGGGACAGGAGATCCTGGTGCAGATTGCCAAGGAACCCATCGCCAAAAAGGGCGCGCGCATCACCAGCCACATCGCGTTGCCGGGCCGGTTCCTGGTGTTCATGCCCACTGTGAGTCACGTGGGCGTGAGCCGGAAGATCGCTTCCGAAGAGGAACGCCACCGGCTGAAGCGGATTCTGACCCACGAGCGCGGCGATGCTTCGGGTGGATTCATTGTGCGCACCGCGGCCGAGGGCACGTCAGAGGAAGAGCTGCGCGCCGACCTGCGCTTCCTCATGAACCTGTGGAACGATATCAAGCAGCGTTCCGAACAGTCGAAGTCGCCGGCGCTGATCTACCACGATCTTTCTCTCATCGAGCGCATTCTGCGCGACCAGGTGAGCGCCAATTTCTCGAACATCTGGGTCGATTCGGAGGCCGATTACGAGCGCATCGTACGCTTTTTGAATCGCTTTTCGCCCTCGCTGGTGCGGCGCGTCAAGCTCTATACCAAGGAGACGCCCCTCTTTGAGCACTTCGGCATTCAGGATGAGATTTCCAAAGCCCTGCGATCGAAAGTGTGGCTCAAAAGCGGAGGGTCGATCGTCATCAACCAGACCGAAGCGCTGGTGGCCATCGACATCAATACGGGGAAATACGTAGGCAAGTCGGCACGACTTGAGGACACCATCGTGAAGACGAATCTGGACGCGGTGCCGGAAATCGTGCGCCAGATCCGGCTGCGCGACCTGGGCGGCATCATCGTGATCGACTTCATCGACATGGATGAGCGCAAGAACCGCTTCAGGGTTTTAGCCGCGCTGGAAGAGGCGCTCAAGGCGGACCGCGCGCCCACCAAGGTGCTGCAGTTTAACGATTTCGGCCTGGTGGCGATCACCCGCAAGCGGGTCAAGCAGTCGTTGGAGCGGACGCTCAGCGTGCCCTGCCCCATCTGCCAGGCCACCGGCATGGTGAAGAGTCCCACCACCGTGTGCAACGAGATTTACATCGAGATGCGCAAGATGCGGAAGCACTTTGAGAACTCCGATGTGCTGCTACGCGTCCACCCGGAAACGGCCAAGGTGCTCAAGAGCAACAACGCGCGCTGGCTGGCGGAGTTCGAGGAGCTGGTACGCAAGAACGTGCTCATCAAGACCGACGCCACGCTGCACCCGGAGCAGTTCGATATACAAGGGTAGCGGAGTTTGCGGCGTTAGCGGTGCTAGCGGAGTTATCGCGAGGCCGGAGCTTTGGCTCCGGCTTTTGCTATTTGGACCGCACCTTCGGAATTCCCGGTATGTGGGAGCTTGGCCGCTGCAAGTGAAAGAAATCAGAAGGCCTGAAGGAAATTTCCCGTACTCAAGGTGCAACTTCGCGCGGGGTTTGGTGTCTAACTGTGGGAAGGGGAGAAGATGTCCCAGGGTCCTATTAAACTCAATCCAATTCTTGAGGTTCCAGCATGTCCCTCGCTTGTCGGATTCTCTGGATGAAGCATGTGTGCCTTCTCGGATGCGCGGCCCTCTTTGCAGCCGCATTGGCCAATGCGCAATCCGCCGCGAATCAATCCCCCAACTCCACCTCCAACTCGGGCTGGTCTTCCAGCCAGGCCGGCGCCCAGCAGCTTGCGGAAGACTCTGCTCCGGCCAATCCGGCGGGGCCTGCCGCCGGCGCCTCGGCCCTCCCTGCTGCGCCGGCGGCCCGGCAGGACCAGAACAGCGACAACTATTCCGGCTGGCACGGCCATGATCTAGTGCACCGGCTGACATGGGAGGCCGGAGGCGGCTTCAATGCGCCGATTGGTAACGACACGGGAAACGGACCGGGGTTTCCCGTTATCACCTGGGGCGGCAATTTTACGCTGGGCGCGGGCTTGCGGTTCTCCAAGAGGGTTTCCGCGCTGTTTGAATATCAATTCATGGACGACAAGCTGCCGGGGGCGTTCATCGCATCGGTGAACAGCGGCAACACGAGCGGGACCCCCATTACGGCCGGCGACGCCCACATCAACTCATTCACGGGGTCTCCGTTCATCGACCTCACTCCGAAACGGTCAAACGGCGGCTACCTTGTTGGCGGCTGGGGCTTCTATCACAAGTCGACGAATTTTAATGGTTACGAGTGCTGCGAGTACTCGTATTACGGAGAGTACCCGGTATCGGTCACGTTGGCTTCGTTCACTTCCAATCAGTGGGGCGCTAACGCGGGCTTCGGCCTTTACCACCGCGTGGGAAGTATGTATGGCGAGAGCCACACCCTGATCTTTGCCGAGGCGCGTTACACATTTATTCACACTCCGCCGCTGGGCGTCTACAATTCGGCGGGCACTTTGGTCTCCGGCCAGGCCAACGGCCTGGGGACGACCGAGCTTATCCCGGTAACGATCGGCGTGCGTTTCTGATCTTGTCTCGCGATATGATCCCATTCTTCGGGTCGCACGGCGGTGGGGCGGGATGTGCGACGTGCAGACATCGTGCCTGGCTGGCGCACCTTTGGGGGCGTCGGAGCGACATGAGCGGCCGCACCATTCCCCTCGCCGGACCCGGTCCGCGCGGTAACTTGTTTTCCCGGCTACGGTCGCGAGACCGATTTTCAGTGTCACCCAGCAAGAGCGGTTGCAGAGCCAGATGTGCCCTTTGTAGCTGAGTGAAACGTGGCATCTTCTTGAGGGAAATGCCACTTTGCACCCCGGCTCCTGGGTACAGCAACTCTGGAACCTCTGTAGCCACAGGGATCCGGAATATGGTGCAGCGGCCCGGCATCTCCACGAGCTTCCCCCGGCTTGCAGCGCGCGGAGCGGTGTGGTTGTGCCTGCTGTTTTCTCTGGCCGGGTGCAGCGCCAGCATAAAGAGCATTCTCCCTGGGCCCGCACCTGTGCCTGCCATTCCTCCGCCGCCGTCGAACCCGGCGCCGGTAGCGACCCAGAGCGGATCAGTGACCATCACGCCACAGTACGTGGCGCTGGCGCCGGGCCAGAGCGTCCAGTTCACGGCAACCGTCACCGGCGGTGGTGAGTTGGCGTGGTTCGTGAACAGCACCGAAGGCGGCAACTCGAGCAGCGGGACCATTGACAGCTCCGGCAAATACACGGCGCCGGCCAGCGTTTCGCAAAGCGAGAATGTGACGGTTGCGGTGGCGCTGGCGGGTTCGTCGCAGCAGAATTACGCTACCGCGATTGTGGCAATCATTGCGCCCGCCCAGATTACCTGCCCCAACGGAACCGGCAATCCTCTCGTAACCCTCTATTCCATTTATCTGCCGGATCCCGGAAATGCATACGTGCAGTTTGGAACGACCACCGAATACGGGTTGAACACCTGGCAGGTACCGACGCCGTCACCGAACGGCGGGGGCGTGCAAATCTGGGTTTCCGGTATACCGGGCAATACGACCTTTCACATGCGTGGACAAATCACGCTGAACAATGGGGCCACATTCACGGGGCCCGACATGACCTGCACTACCGGTGTACCTCCCGTGACATCGCCGGTCCAGGTAACAAGCAATGGAACCCCACAAGCGGGGATCGAAATGTGGAACACCATAACCCCGTATGGCGACGCGCAGGCTTTTGCCACCGACCTAAGCGGCAATGTGATCTGGGCCTACAGCTACGCGCACACCAGCAGCGACTACGTGCAGGGCGTTCAGTTGCTTCCCAGCGGCAATCTGCTTATGGTGATCGCGTACCTGTCGTCTCAGACCTCGGAGCAGAATTCCAGCGTCTATAACGAAATCCGCGAGATCGATCTCGATGGCAACACGATGAGCAGCCTGACTATGACGGAGCTCAACCAGAAGCTGGCGGCGGGAAATTTTCGCGATGCGGAAGGGAATTTGTACCAACTCGGAAGCTTTCATCACGACGTGCTGCCGCTGCCCAACGGCCACATGGTGTTACTGGCAACTTACGTGAAGAGCTTCAACAATCTGGCCGGCTATCCGGGAACCACGGCCGTAATCGGCGATGCGCTGGTGGATGTGGACCAGAATCTGAATCCAGACTGGGTGTGGAACTCCTTCGACCATCTCGACGTGAATCGCCATCCGATGAACTTCCCCGACTGGACGCACTCCAACGGGTTGCTCTATTCATCTGACGACCACAACCTGCTGCTCTCCATGCGGCACCAGAACTGGATCATCAAGATCAACTTCCTGGACGGGACCGGATCGGGCGACATCATGTGGCACCTGGGATATCAAGGCGACTTTCAGCTTGTGGACAGCATCGATACGACCGGCGGCGGCGATCCCGCCAACTGGTTTTACGCGCAGCACGGCATGAACTACTTCACGCCGAATACGACCGGAGTTTTTCAGTTGGGACTGATGGACAACGGCAACGACCGGATTTTTCCCACTGGCCAGGTGCTATGCGCGCCTTATGCGGCCACGACCGCACAGTGCTATTCGACCATGCCGCTGTTGCAAATCGACGAGAACAACATGACGGCAACCATGATCGATCACTACGTGCCGCCAGACACTTATTTCAGTTTCTTTGGAGGTAACGCCGAGCCTCTGGCCAACGGCGATATGGAAGTGGACTTCTGCGCGGCGTTGAGCGGGGCCATCGTGCAGGAGTTGAGCCGGCAAGGCAATCAGGTTGTCTGGCAGGGGCTGACAACGGGCGCCGACCAATTTCATGTCTACCGCCTGCCCAGCCTGTATCCCGGCGTGCAGTGGTGATGGATGAAGGCGCGACCGCGCCGATGTTTACGAGGGGCCTTGCGCTTCCTCGGCAGGCGCGCCCACTTCACCGCACTCAATCCGCTCCAGAAATGCGCGGGCCAGCTTGCGCTCGCCGGGATGGCTCTCGCCGTGCATCGAGCACAGATCGAGGAACTCGTCGCAGAGGGCGTTGCGCTCGCCCTGCTGTGAATACACGCCTTGAAGCGCGAGCGCCAACTGACGCAGCCGCGCCGCCTCTGGCCAACTCTCCTCTTCGTAATCGGAGACGAATTCCGAAAACAGCCCGCGACGGCCGCGCGCGCACTCATCCAGGCAGGCGAGAAGCTGCTCGCTGAAGGCGCGGCTCAACGTGTCGAGCTGCTCGGGGCCGATGGCATCGCGCGGGTCCATGGTTCTATTGTGCGCGTGAGACGGCGGGAAATGCACCAGAAAACAAGGGAGCGAGGGACAAAGAACAGGGACAGAGGGGCGCGCGGCAGGCCAACGGCGCGGGTCCACGCTCTTCTTTCGCAGGGTCCCGCTGCCTCTTCCCGCGTACGTTCTCCTGCCTTTTTCGCACCTGCCTTACGGATTCCCGGAGTCGCCGGGCTTTCTCGTTCCCTGTTCTTCGAACGGCAGCAGTGTTTCGCCGATCCAAAATCGGTTGCTGAGGCGGGCGAGCAGGCCTACGCGCCGGCCGGCGAGGCGGGCCTGGGCCTGGTGCCATGGGCCCACGTAGCGGACCGATTCGGGAAGCCCGCGATACACGTCCGGAATCCTTCGGCCCGCGCGATTGGCTGCCCGGCGATCGGCGGCGGAATCGTTCAGCGCGAATTCTGCGCGAAAACGCTCCGGCATCCATTCGGCGGTGAGAGCGCGATACCAGCGGGGAATGGGAATCCACGAACCGGCGCCGGAGAGCAGGTTGTGCGCCATGGCGCGCGCGGTTGCAGTCACGCCCAGCTCGGCAGAAGCGTGCATCCTCCGGTTATAGGCGGCGAAAGCTTCCCAGTTTTCCGGCAGAGCCGATTCCGGCAAGCCGAACAACGCGGCCAAGGTCTTGCAGTCGACGTAATACTGCTCGCGCTCCGCGTCCGGCATGGTCCCTAGCGCGCAGGCATAGGCCAGCTCGGCGCTCTCCACCAGCGTGGCAAAGACCCAGCGCAGCGCGGCGATCTCGTTGGCTTCGTAATGCGCGCCCCGGGGCCATCCGGCGGCGGATTCGGGCAATTCGCCGCGAATAGTGGTATGCAGCGCGTAGAGATGGCGCGCGGCGGCCAGCGCCTGAGGGAGCGAGCCGAAGATCATGGTGTACACGATGCGAAAGGTGTTGTGGAAGCGGGCGATGGGCCGTGACATGAGGTTCGAATGCTGCTGGAGCGCTGCGGCGACCCACGGGTGAGCAAGCTGCAGCAGCGCCGCGTGACCCGCGCCTAGAAATACCGCCGACTCGCGATTGATTTTCCAGCTCACCGATCCCGGGCCGAAGATGCCTTGCCGCACTCCGGCCGCCTGGCGGGCGACCGCAGCCAGCAGCCGTTCGCTCTGGTCCGGTGAAACGAGTTGCGGAGGTTCGGCGGGCGAATACATACAGATTTATGGGATGCGTGAACGCTGTCTTAATTTCGACGCATGTCTCTACTCAGCGGCGTCTCGCGTATTGACTTGAGATTGGGACGATGATACGATCCCATCCATGATGAGCATTTGTCTCACAAGGTTAGTGTGTATGGCGTGTTGTTTCACGTCACACCGGTCTTGTGGGTAAGTAAGCTCAAGCTCATTCATTCCCCACGAGACCGCGAATCAGCTCATGCTGTCGCGGTTTTTGTGTTTTTTGAGCATGTTTAGAGTTGCGGCGTCCGACCAGATTGAGGGGTTGGACGAGGATTTTCTTCGATGCGATTCGATTTTTGCCATTTTAGGATGTTTGTTCCTGCCGCCCGGCGGGACGGTTGTTGTTGTCGCTGTTGTTGCCGCTAATTCCCTTCATTCAGTCTGATTTTTCGAGCGCGCCGAGCAGATTCGCAGAATTTCCCGCTCTGCGCCACACTTCCCCCTCTGGCTGAACGCCGGCCTGAGGAGCGGGGAACATTCATAAGGAGAGCCAAAGTGATTCGCTTAGGAAATTGGTATCGAGTGGTAATGGTTTTGATTTTGGTGGCGGCGGCGCCGATGGCATTTGCGCAGATTGTGGGCGCGACCATTAGCGGCGTGGTCCGCGACACGACGGGAGCTACGCTGAGCGACTCCATCGTGACGGTGCGCCAGCTTGAAACGGGAGCGAAGCGCACGCTGAAAACGGGCGCGGACGGGCGGTATTCCGCGCCCAGCGTGCCGGTGGGCTATTACTCGGTAACGGCTTCGCACGATAAATTTGCGTCGGTGACCGTGAACAACGTTCAACTGACGATGGGCGAAAGCCTGCCGCTGGATTTCACGCTGGGCGTGGACACAGTGAAGCAGGACGTGGTGGTGAACGCCGCGGATACCACCGTCAACGTTACGACACAGCAGTCAACGGGGCTGATCGATGAGCGGCAGGTGAAAGAGTTGCCGCTGAACGGGCGCAGCTACGACGAGTTGCTGACGCTGAACCCGGCGACAGTGAACTATACGGGGGAGCGCTCGGGCGGGATTGGAACGTCGAATTCGTCAGTCGGCAACATGTTTTCAGTGGAGGGCCGGCGGCCGCAGGACAATCTTTTTCTTCTGAACGGAATTGAATACACCGGGGCGTCGCTGATCAACGTTACGCCGGGTGGAACCAGCGGCGAGCTGTTGGGCGTGGACGCGGTGCGCGAGTTCAACGTGGTCACCGACACCTACGGAGCCAGCTACGGCAAACGCGACGGCGCCCAGATCAGTATCGTCACTTCGTCGGGAACGAACGATCTCCACGGCACCGCGTTCGAATTTCTGCGCAACAGCGCGCTCGATGCGCGCAATTACTTTGACCAGGCAACGATTCCCGAGTTTCAGCGCAACCAGTTCGGCGGAACATTGGGCGGGCCGATCAAGAAGGACAAGCTGTTTCTGTTTGGCAATTACGAGGGCTTCCGCCAGAACTGGGGACTGAGCGACGTGACGCTGGTTCCCGATGATGAGGCGCGGCAGGGATATATTCCGAACTCCGCGGGTGTGGAGAATTATGTGGGGGTTAACTCCGCCGTCGTTCCACTGCTAAACCTGTGGCCGGTGCAGAATGGGCCGGAGCTTCTATCGAATGGCAATCCCAGCGGCATCGCGGAAGCCTTCAGCCATCCCCCGCAGCACATTTACGAGGATTTCGGCACCACGCGCTTTGACGACAACCTGAGCGGCAAAGATCTGCTGTTCGCGGTCTATACGGCGGATTCGAGCTCCGCCAACACGCCCTCGGCCAATCCCCTGAGCCTGGTTAACGAAAGTCTGCGCGAACAGGTGGCGAGCGTTCAGGAGCAGCACGTATTTTCGCCGACCCTGCTCAACACGGCGCGCTTCGGCTACTCGCGCGCCAGCTACTTCTTTACGGGCATCGTGCCGGTGAGCGGCGTAACGGGATGGGTGTCGGGCGATCCGGTGGGTGCGATTGTGATCAGCGGCAGCACGGCCTCGAATGGCGCGTCGGCAATTACCGGAGCGGGCGCGAATACGGGCAGCAACAACACCACGGCCCGCAATTTGTTCACTGAAGACGATCACATCTACTGGTCGCACGGACGGCAGCAGTTCGAGGCCGGGTTTTGGCTGCAGCGCGTGCAGGCCAACGACCTGCTGGCGCAGGACCAATACGGGCAGGCGTCGTTCAGCACGGAAACCACGTTCCTGCAGGGCACCGTGGCCACGTTCACGCTGGTCCCCGCGCCCACCGAGCTGGGATGGCGGTCGCTGGAGGGCGCAGCCTTTATCGAGGACACCATCAAGGTGACACCGCGGCTTGAACTGCGTGCGGGATTCCGCTCTGAATCGACCGATGGATGGAATGAATCGCAGGGACGGGCGTCGAATTACGTCATTGTCGACGGCGTCCTGCAGACCACTCCCATCGTGAGCAGTTCCGGCCTGTGGACCAACCGCGCGCTGTTCCTGCCCAACCCCCGCCTGGGCTTTGCCTGGGACGTGTGGGGAAACGGCAAGACGGCGGTGCGCGGCGGCGCGGGACTTTACCACGGTTTGCTCGACACCCTCGATTACCGCTTCGACCAGGCCGCGCCCTTCAACACTGCGGAATCCATCAAGAGCGTTGCAGTTTCGAGCCTGAGCTTTACGCCGGGCATTCCGCCGCCGTCTACCGCAAAGGTATCGCCGAGCAATGTGCAGCCCAATCTTTCCACGCCGGCAGTCGTCAACTGGAGCCTGCGCATCGAGCAGGAGATCGCGCCCAAAACGTCGCTGACGGTGGGCTACGTGGGATGGCACTCCTATCACCAGATTCTCTCCGAGGACATGAACGAACCAGTTCCGGCGTACACCACGGCGGGGCAGGTCTACTACCCCAGCACCGCCTACGCGAACCCCAGTCTTGCCAACACCACCTCGTGGGTTTCGCAGGGCGTGGGACTGTATAACGCGCTGGAAGTCGACGTGCGGCGCAGTTACGGCAACGGGGTGCAGTTGCGCGGCAACTATACGTGGTCAAAGAACCTGGACGATGGCTCGGCGTGGAACACCAGCGTGAGCGGGAATACGCCGGCCTACGTCGAGTTTCCACTCGATCCCAAATTAGATTGGGGCCCGGCGGCCACAGACGTTCGCCAGGCGGCTTCGATCAACGGCAGCTACGACCTGCCTTTCGGCCCCAAGCGGCAATTTCTCAACCGCTCTTCGGGGCCGGTTGGGTTCCTTGCCGGCGGCTGGACTGCCAGCGGCATTGTCACCGTGCAGACCGGATTCCCGTTTTCTCCGCAGCTTGGCTATAACCCGCCGGGCAACGGCGACTCGCGCAACCCCATCAGGCCAAGCTGGAATCCTGCGTTCAGCGGAAACCTCTATCCGCGCACGCCGGGTGAGTACTTTAATCCCAATGCGTTCATTCAGCCCACGGTAAGCGTGCCCAACGGCACCGGAGGCAACACGATTTACGGCACCTACGGAAACGTGAGCCGCGATTCGCTGGTGGGGCCGGGGCTCTCGGAGTTCGATTTCTCGGCGATCAAGAACTCGCACCTTGCTGAACATCTCGACCTGCAATTCCGTGCCGAGTTGTTCAATATTCTCAACCATACCAACTTCCTCACGCCGAATGAGGTGGTGTACTCCTCGGCGCCCACCATCACCAGCGCGGGGGGGGTAGAAACCGAGACGCCTTCGGCAGTTTCGCCGACCGCAGGCGTGATTACAGCCACTTCCACCACTTCGCGCCAGATTCAGTTTGGGGTGAAGCTGCAGTTCTAGAGCGGTTCCACCAGTACACGTGGTCATTTCCGATGTTTTTGAAGGTGACTTTTTCTTGGTGAAAAAGCCACTTAGCATGGCGGCTCCGGGATACAGC
>JASHRF010000064.1 GCA_030037545.1 Acidobacteriaceae bacterium
GGAAGTGGTTTCATAACCCGTCTGTCATCGTTCCTCAGGGGGATAAAAGCTCCACGTTTGGGGAACTTATTGGCACGGCTGAAGCTGTGCCCTTTCAAAACAGGGTTAGGAAACAGCTTCTAAGCTCAAGGTCAAGGTCGCCCAGGACGACAAACAATCTTCCGTGGATTCTGTTCCCTGCTCTCCAGTGCCGACTCCCCGCCTTCTTGTTCCCTTGTTCCCTTGGTCCCCTGGTCCCTGCCCTTGTATAGTCAAAAAGGAATGGCAACTGTTTCCAACAAGGCTGCCGCGGGCAAAACCGCGCAGCAAGGCTTCGTCTATCTTCCCCTGATTGCCGGATGGCTGGTGCCGGGCGCGGGGCATTTCCTTCTGCGCAAGTGGATTCGCGGCACGCTGCTGGCGGCATCCATCGTGCTCATGTTTGCGCTGGGCCTGGCCATGCACGGCAGGCTTTATTCGGGCGCGCAGGACATCCTCGACCTGCTGGGCCTGATCGGCGACCTGGGAAATGGAGCGATGTTCTTGGTAGGCAAGTTCCTGGGGCTGGGCTCGGCGCCGGTCATGGTGACCACCGCCGATTACGGCTCCAAATTCATTGTGGTGGCCGGGCTGCTCAACGTGATCGCCGCCGTGGACGCGCACAATCTCCGCACGGGGAGGAAAGAATCCTAGTGTTCCGGCCTTCCCATTTCACGGCGGTACTGCTGTTCGCGCTTTTCGCCTCCACAGTCTTTGGCATCACCATGCGCGAGACGCCGCGGCGCATGTTCCGCTACGGCGTTTATTGCTTTGCGCTGTTTGTGGGCTCGGCCATCGTGCTGAGCTGGGTCATGTTTTTGATCGCGCGGTAAGGCGGCGCGTTCCGCTCCCACGGGCGATGGCTTTCACCTCATCCGCCCCATGGTCCATGTGCTATTGTTCCTTCCATGGACGAGAATCGCGCCCTGCTTCGCCACACCCTCGCCACTCTGGCTTACCGCGCCACGCGCGCCCTTGAAAATGCCCCCGCTTCTTTCGCCGATTTCGATGGCGCCGGCCGCCCTCCCGTACAGATCCTCGCCCACATGGGGGACCTGTTCGACTGGGCTCTCTCCATCGCTCGCGGCAATGAGCGCTGGCACAACTCAAAGCCCCTCGTCTGGCCGGCCGAGAAGCAACGCTTCTTCGACGCGCTGGCGGCATTCGATGCGTTCCTTGCCTCATCCGCCCCGCTCCAGGCGCCCGTGGATGGCCTCTTTCAGGGCCCCATCGCCGACGCCCTCACCCACGTGGGCCAGCTGGCCATGCTTCGCCGCCTGGCCGGCGCTCCCGCCCGCAGCGAAAATTTCTACGTTGCCTCCATTGCCATCGGCCAGGTGAGCGCAGAGCAGCCGGCGCCAAGCGCGCCATTCTAGAGCGTATCCGGAAATACGTGCATTCGTGGCCTCCCATGCCAGAAAAAAAGGCGCAAGCATGGGGCACCCAGAGTTGGGTACAGCAACTTTGGAATTGCTATAGCGAAGCGCTTCTGTGGCGCTGCCACACCGATGCGTCAAAGACGTGGTTGCAGGTATAGCCCTCGTCGCGGTAGAGGCCGATGGCCTGGGTGTTGGCTTCGGTCACGGTGAGTGAAATCTCCGCGGCGCCCTGGCGCATGAAACAGAAGGCCGCGATGGAAAGCAGAAGGCGGGCCAGGCCGCGGCGCCGGTACGCGGGATGGACGCAGAGCTGCGTAATGTGGCCGCTCTGGGGGCTCACGCGCGAGCCCAGCACCAGGGCGATGGGCTCGCGGCGGGTGCGGTCGACCACCACATGCGAAACCGGCGCCGCAAACGTGCCGCATCCGGCAAAACGCACGATGTTGTTCAGGAAGCGCGTGGAGCCGTGCACGGTGCGGTACTGGTCGTTGATCAGGCTGTCGGGATGGCCGCGGTAGGCTTCGCAGATGAGCCGCGCCGCCGGAGCCAGATCCTCTTCGCTCCAAGGGCGCAGCTCCAGGCCGCCGGGCAGGTTCACCGCCGGAGGGGTCCAGTGGCCGCTCAGGATCTGCACCATGAAGAGACGCCGGAACACTTCAAAGCCGGCGCTGCGGAAGATGCCCGAATGCGACCCCGAGGGATGGAGTAAAAGCTGCGCTTCGATCCGGTCCACCTGGGGTGAGTTGAGCAGTAACTCGAGCAGGTGCTTGAGCAGCGTTTCTTCTATATGGTGGGCGGAAGCGGCGCCGTCGAGCGGCGCGCCGGGGAGCCCTCTGGTCCCGGCCATGGCGAAGACCTCGCCGATCACCGCCTTGGTTTCCTCGTAGACGCTGAAGACATAGCCAATGGGCTGTTCGGCCTCGATGGCCGCGTAGCCGGGCAGCATGTGGCTGTCGAGATACTGCATCAGGAGCTTGGCCGATGCGCGGTAATCCCAGTGCAGGCGCTCCCTCCATAACTCGCCTTCGGCTTCCAGCACGGGGCGCAGCATGGGCGCCGCGAAGTGCCGCAGGTCGAGAATCTCGATGGAAGTGCCGGTTGCCATGCTTTCCTTTCGACGATGTGGACTCGCATCCGTTCTCAAAACCGCCCCGCGCTCGATTGCCGGCGGCGAGGCTGCCTGCCGCAGGCGAAGTTGACGCGGCAGCGCAAAAGCCTTGCGGACACTTTGACATGGGCCAGCACCGGAGCGCAACCCGGGACTGCACAAATCAAGTCTTAGGGATGGTTAGCGCTTGCCCACAAGATAGACTTCCAGCCCGCGCTCGGGCCAGCCGAAGAGCTCTTCGTAGGGGCGGCCTTCGAGGTAATCCTGGAGGGCAGCGAGGGTGTGCAGGTCCTGGCCGTGGCGTCCGGTAACGCGCACCACCAACAAATGCTGCTGGTCGGGAACCCCGCTCTCCTCGTAGTTCACCACTTCATGATTGCGATAGAACGAGAGGCCGTATTCGATGTCGCGGCGAACCCGAAAAACAGCAACTGTCTCATCGGGAGGAGCGACCGTCAAGAGCTTTTCAGCCAACGGTCGCGCGGAATAGGTGCGGTCGAGCAGGTGGATGACGTGTTTGGTGGCGGGGATGGCAGGAATCCCGAAGAACGGGCCGACACCGTATAGGTAAAAGAGTAAAACCACGAGCACCGAACAGGTGACAAGGCGCAGCTTTTCGACGCCAAAAGCGTGGGTGACGATGAGGATGAGCAGTATGGCGCCCAGCGCGGCCGCGGAAGCCGCCGCCAGCGCCCGCGGCGGGGGCATGGCATCGCTGTGAGCCACAAACCAAGGCAATAGCAGGGCGACCACGGTCATAAAGCCGCAGACGACCGCGTGCCCGCCCAGAATCCAGGGATTCAAGCCCTTCGGCCGGCGGCGAAACAGGTAATCGCCGGTAAGGATGGTGATGGGCGGAATGGAGGGCAGGATGTAGCCCGGCAGCTTGGACTGCGAAAAACTGAAGAAGACGATGGGAATCAGTGCCCAGAGCACCAGAAATTCCGGGAAAGCGTCGCCGGGCCGGTTCACGCAGGCCGGCTTTCCGGCCTTGGAGTGACGCAGGAGCCACTCGGCCACAGAGGTCTGAATGCCGTCGATCAGCGCACGAATGGCAACCACCGTCCACGGCATAACGGCCAGGATGACGACCGCGATGTAGTACCAGAAAGGCTGTTCGTGCTCAAAACGGTCGGTGGCAAAGCGCTCCAGATTGTGCTCGAAGAAGAATTCGCGGAAGAAAGTGGGGTTCTGGTGCTGCACAGCGATGAACCAGGGCAGGACTATGGCGAAGTAGAGGACAATGCCCGGCCACCACAGGGTGCGGGGAACGATCCGCCACTCGCGGCGCAGGCCAGCGAAAGCGAGGATGATGAGGCCGGCAAGAAACGGCGCGACCGGGCCTTTGGCCAGCGTGGCGACGCCGGTAAAGAAGTAAATATCGTAGAGCCAGAACTTGGAGCCGGTCTCATACCACGCGTACCACCCCAGCAGGCCGATGGAGAGGGGCGCGGCCATCTGCATATCGGTGGAAGCGCCGCGGGAAAATCCGAGGATGCCGGCGCAGGCCACCGTGATCAGCGCCGCGTCCAGGTGCCCGCCGGGCCGGAATCGTCGCATGTGCAGGTAGATGAGAGCGATCATCACAAACGCGAAGGTGGTGGAAGGCAGGCGGGCGCTCCAGCCGTGGACGCCGAAGTCCTGAAAGAGGAACATGGCGCGCCAGTAGTAGAGGGCGGGCTTTTCGAGCCACGGGCGGCCGTAAAGATAGGGCGTGACGCAAGCGCTCAGCTTGCCCTTGAGGGTGTGAGCGGAGTCGAAGCGATCGAGCATCTCGTGTGCGATCTGGGCGTAGCGGGGCTCGTCGGCGCCCACCAGGCCCAGGCCTGCGCCGCCGAAGATGGGAACGACTCCGTAGAGCAGAAAGAAAATGGTGAAAGCGAGAAAGACCACCGCCTCGCGAGTCGTGGCCCAGGCAAGAAATTGCCGGCCACGGCTGGTGAGCGCGTCGCTTTCCGGGGCGGGCGGTTGTAATGCCGGTTCCATTTTCAGCGTTTCTCCAGCGAGCGGCCTGCGCAGGCGCAGGACGGCCATTGGTGATCAGCGGGAGGGCCGGGGAAGGCGTCCCGATGGATCTCTCGACCGCGCGCATGGACGCGGCGATCCTCTCCGTAGCGACAGGGACAAGGCTAACAGATTGGAGCGGGACGACGGGGTGGTTGCGAGGAGCGGGACGAATCGGGGGCTTTCAAGGAAGCGAAGCTGCCGGTTCGGCGGGGATTCGATCGGAATGCTGCGTTCGGGTGCGAAACCCGTTTCCCAATACCTATCCAGTCTTCCACCACGAAATTCATTCTCAATGCGCGATTTGCCCTGTGAGCAACACCTAGCGTGGCTTCAGGCTGGCCGAATTCCTGATAAGCTTCTGGCCCGAACTCGGATTAGTAGCGGTTTCTAGAATAATAGTTGACAAGAAAACTATTTCTATGTAACCTGTTTTCATGAAAGACGCGAAAGCATCTTCTGTCACCGTGAGCAACCTGAGAACGCACGTGGGATTCTGGATGCGCTTCGTCTCCAATCATGTCTCCCAAGCGTTCGCCCGCAAACTCCAGGCATGCGGTGTCACGGTGGCGGAGTGGGTGGTAATGCGAGAGATGTTCGACGATCAGGAGACTTCGCCCGGCGTGCTTGCAGAACGGATTGGGATGACGCGTGGTGGAGTCTCAAAGCTGGTTGACAGGCTGGTCGGCAAAGCGCTCATAACGCGCACCGACCGTACCGACGACCGCCGATTTCAATCCATAGCGCTAACGGCTGCGGGACGGAGTCTGATCCCTCAACTCGCGAAGCTCGCAGACCAGAATGACGAGGAATTCTTCGGTCCGCTCTCAGCCAGGGAGCGTGCCGCATTGCTGGCCTCGATGAAGAAACTGATCCAGGCACATGGCCTCGAAACCTTTCCAACCGAATAAGGAGAACCAATGAGCAAGCAAGTCATTCACGAACTGGCACTGGCAACGCAGCAGGGCAAGATGACCTTCCCAGAGGTCGTCAAGGGGCTGCTCGAAGTGGGAGTGGAATCTTACCTTGTGGATTTCGCAACCAGGCAGAAGACCCACTACCTGTCAGACGGAACCACGCACTCGGTGCCCATGATTCTGGACCCTGGTTCCATAGCGGCGGAGTTCAGCAGCGCGGATCTCGTGGCGGCAATTCGGGGCGCACAGGCTGATACGGTACGTTATCCGGAGTTTGTGAAGCGGTCCACCGCCGCCGGTGTCATCGGCTATTGGGCATTTCTGACGGGAAAGCGGGTGATCTATTTCGGCCGGAGGAGCGAGCAGCACATCGAAGAGTTTCCCAAGCCGCGGACGTAACTGAGCGCAGCCTAACCAACAATTCAGAATCAATGAAACGAAGGACAAAATGGAAACAATCTCAGTGACACTTTCAATTCAAATTGCCTGCCCGGCGGCTGAAGGCTTTCGCTTCGTCGCCGATCCACCCACCATGCCCCGGTGGGCTATTCACAACGTGAAGGGAATCCGGCCTCTCGGCAACAACGAGTGGGAAATTGAGACGCCGCGCGGCGCCGGAAAGCTGGTTCCGCATTACGACCAGGAGTTTGGAATCCTCGATCACGAATTCATCGATCCGAAGGAAGGATCGTGGGCGGTGTCTGCCCGAATTGTGCCGGCAGGGGCAACAAACTCTGTTTACATGATTACGCTGGTCAAGCCCCCGAGAATGCCCAAGGAGGCCTTCAGGCAAGGCATGCCGCTTGTCGAGGAAGAGCTGCAAGCGATGAAACGCATCCTTGAATCGTGGTAAGGCGCGGGGAATAGATGAGCACGCCATCGCCGAGTCACTCGTTGACTCCGGATAGGGACTGATAAGTCGGCCAGGGTCTAGGAACGCGCTGGCGCGGCATGCTGGCTGTTTGGCCGGCAATGGCGAGATCGCTGTCCCCGGGTATCCCTTTCAGACTCACGCGTTCGTGCCGGCCGATCAAACCCGCGCCCTTTCAAAATGACTTGCCGCTTGCCCCCACCCGCAACTGCTTCATCGACTGGCGCGGCTCCGTGTACACTGGTGCTCGCCATGAGTTGCGTCTTCTGCAAGATCATTGACAGCACGATCCCGTCTACTCCCGTATTTCAGGACGATCTCGTTTACGCGTTCGCGGACATCAACCCCAAGGCGCCGGTGCACGTGCTGATTGTGCCGCGCGAGCATATCGGGTCGCTCGACCAGGCCGATGAGAGCAAGCGCGCGCTGCTCGGGCACCTGCTGTGGACGGCCGCGGAGATTGCGCGTAAAAAGGGGCTCGCCAACGGCTATCGGATCGTGGTGAATACCGGCGCGGAGGGCGGCCAGACGGTTGACCATCTCCACCTGCACCTGCTGGGCGGGCGGGGGATGACGTGGCCGCCGGGATGAAGACAGTGATCAGTTGTCAGTTGTCAGAGAAACCTTCCGACGATGGATCGCACGGCGACCCATTAGCGGCGGCGCGCGGAATCAGGAACCGGAGGCCGGAAGCGGTCCGGCGCGCAGCGTAAACACCGTCAATTCCGGCGCGCAGTTGAAGCGCACCGGCACGCCCACGGTGCCCAGACCGCGATTGACAAAGAGTCGCATCGATCCCAGCTTGAACCAACCCTCGACGTAGATGCGCCCCAGCGGCGGCAGGTGCACGGGCGGCATGAAGGGAATGCGTACTTGCCCGCCGTGGGTGTGGCCGCAGAGCATGAGCGAAACGGTCTGGCCGGCTGGATGTTTGAGCAGCGTATTGGCGTAGTCGGGAGCGTGGCAGAGCAGGATCACCGGCTCGTTGGGCCGGTTGCGGATGCGAGCAGGAATCGCCGCTTCCGGATCGGGACGTCCCTCCACGGGATCGTCGACCCCGGCCAGCCACAGGCGGCCGTTGCTGCGCTCCAGCGGAATGTGCCAGTTGCGCAGGACCGTGATCCCGTTATCTTTGAGCGCCGCGCCGACCACGTTCTCGCTCACCATCACATCGTGATTTCCGAAGATGGCATAGCGCTGGGGACATTTGATTCTGGACAGAATGTTGGCGCACTGCCAGGCTGAGCCTCGGGCGAATTTCCGAGTCACGAGCTGGTAGGTAACGAAGTCGCCAGTCAGAAAAACCGCGTCCGGAGCCAGGCGGTTGATGTGATCGACCGCGTCGCGGAGGAAGAAGGGCTCCGTGAACTCATCTATGTGGATATCACTGAGCTGCACGGCGCGAAAACCGTCAAAATCGGCGGGAAGTCCGGGCAGGTGAACGTCGTAATGCGTCGTCTCCAACCAATGGCGATCCATCTCGACGCCATAAACGGCCAGGCCGGCAAAACCGCACACCGCCGCCTTAAACAACGCGCGCCGCGTAAGGACGCGATGGGAAGGAGGGGAAGAAACCATTAACTCTTCGATTGTAGGTTCTCTCCCTTCCATCGGGTTTCCGCCGGAATCCTCGCACACCGTTTTGGTTCCGACGGCGGAGCGCACCGGCTCGCCAGTTTCTTCCTCACTTGGTGCATAGGTCTTCTGATTGCCCATTACCTTATGGGATGCACATTTTCAGAAGACTTGTTGTATCGCCGCGCGGGTAGCGTGGTGAATCCGAAATTCGTTGTAGAACTACCGCGGATCCTTCGACTATGTTTGCCGCAAAATGCGTGTCAGACTTCACCCAGGATGACGGCGTATGTCATGCGGGCTTCAGGTGGCCCCATGCGAGTCCGCAGCATCCTGCCAGACCGCCGGAATCGATGCAAAGTACCCCGCCACTTCGCGCCAGTTGTTGACGCGGACAAAACAGGGTATCGGCCATCACCTCATCCATGTCCACGCAGATACGCCGCAATTCTCTTGCTTCTCCTGAAAGATGCCTTAGGAAAAGGTTAGCAGGCGCACCTCAGCAACGCCGCTCCGAACTACACCCGTGGTCAGCGTCCGCACGCGCCTCAAAAAACTCCGGAGGGGTGCTGCGCGATGGTCTGTGCCAGCATCGTTGGCGGCGCGATGGCCGGATCGAGAAGGCCGTTGTCGAGTTCAAAGATCCATCCGTTGACCGAAACCAGGTCGTTGTCGGCCAATCCGGAGAAATTGTCGTGACTAAAGCCGACGTACGTTGTCCCCGTAGTGGTTTCCACCTGCATCTGGAGCAGCGCAATCACCGTCGGGCAGACGCCTGGCCCGCAGTTTGGCATCCAAGTGTAATTCAACGTAAAGTCCGGCGAGGAAATTGCCGAGACAGTGCCGGTGATCTGGCTGGGCTCGAGTTGCACGCTGTTCGTCGAGAAAGTACATGCCGGAGGAGGGCCGGGAATCACGTTACTGGCGGCGCACGAAAGTGTTCCGGGATCTATCGCGACCTGAAGCTCCTGGCCGCCGGTCAGATTCTCGATGCCTGAAAACGTGAGCCCGGAGGGTATGGCGAAGCCGTTGGCGTCTACGGCAAACGTGGCGCCATTATCCAGCGTGACGGTAGCTATGGCGCCGGATGGCGGGAGAGCACTCGCGGCCCAAGGGTCGGCATTCAGAAGCAGCTTGATCTGGGTGGCGTTGAATCCGACCACCGTCCCCTGCACGCTCTGCGCATTGGCCGCGAGCAGCCACTTGACGCTTGCGGCCAGCAGGCTTCCGTCGCTCTGGACTGCCGCAACCTGCACCTGCACAGTATCGCCGGCGCTGAGGCACGACAATCCGCCCGGCGAAACGCACGGCGGCCAATCAACGAGCACCGTGTTGCTGTTTACGTCCACAGTGAGGGTCTGGCCCCATGCCGTCTGGATGGTGAACTGGTTCAGGTTCAGGTTCAAGGTCTGCACGGTCCCGGTAATGAAGCCGAACGGAGGCGGCTGCCCGGCTGCCGCTGCCGGCACCTGCGAGAGCGAAATTCCATTCGCCACCCCGAGATTCACGGAGAGATCCGGCTGGATGATGGTGTTCAGATGGAAATCGATCAGCAGTCCAAGCGGAGAGTCGCTTGAAACTGTGAGCGGGAATGGAGCGGAGGTGAAGTCGATGGTTGCTGAGCTGTCGATGGCGGGCGTGAGGGTACAGATGGAGCCCACCGCGCAGGAACTGCCCAAGGCTGTGTCGGACGCATTGAAGATCACAAGCTGGGGACTGGCGAATGCGAGGCTCAGGCTGCCGTAGGTTCCGGCCGGCACGTTCGCTCCGGCCAGGAACGCGGAAAGCGCCTGCAGCTGGGTCACGTCAATCTGAATTGGACTATTGCCAGGAAGAAGTGAAATCGTGGATCCGGTGCCGGACGCCGGGGAGAGCTCCGCGCCCGTCAAGCTGATCTGGAAAAACAGAACCGAGACCCCGGAAGGGGGATCGTCGGTCATGGTGAGCGAAACAGGAACCGATACGGCTGGTACGGAATGAACAGTAGTTGAACCTGTGCCGCAGCTAACCAGCCCAATCAACAGCGCGGAGCACAGAAGGGCAGCTGAAAAGTGCTTTTGCATGGCGGGCCTCCTGGCAATATGGAACGGCCCGGCGGCAGTGATTTGACTCACATTCGCACGAGGCCTTTCGCGATCATGTGAGGAGGGCTTGCCGTTCGCGCCTCAAGCTAAACCGCCCCGGAATACGGCTCTCCCAGAATGCGTGAGGCGCCGGCGAAGTCTTCCTTTGGCTCTCGGCTGGTCAGTTAGACGGGGCAAAGCGGAGAAAAGTTGATGCCTCCGCGCAAACAAAATGAAGTCTCTCAGGCACCCGCGTGGCCGGGTTTGCGGATGGCGCGGCCCTGGCCGGGGATTGGTTCGGGCTGGGGCGGCTTGGGCTCGGGCGCCAGGCCCAAGTCCCAGTAAAGCAGGCGGCTGCAACTGTCACAGGCCACCAACTGGCCCTCGCGCAACTGGTTCCAGGTCTGCGGGCGCAGGCCCATGCTACAGCCGGTACACTGCTGATTCTGGGCGCGGGCAATGCCGGTCCCGCGCGCGGCGGCAAGGCGCTCGAAACGCTCCAGCCACTCCGGCGCAATGTCGTGGCGCAGCGCTTCGCGATCGTTATTCAGCGCGGCCAGCTCGGCGTGCAGTTCCTGATGCCGAGCCGTCATGCTGGCGCGCACGGTCTCGAGCGAGGCAGACAGCAGTTCCACCTGGGCGCGGGCCTGCGCCAGATCCGATTCCAGCGCCTCGCTGCGCTCCAGGCTGGCGAACTCCTCGTTTTCCAGGCGGTCGATTTCGGCAGTGGCGAACTTTAATTCGTGCTCAATGGCCTCAGCCTGGGCGGGGGTCTTGACGACATCGAGCTGCGCCCGGAAACGCGCCGCCTTTTGCCGGTGGCCGTCGACCTCGCGCTCCAGCCGGGTGCGCAAGGTCTCTTCGCTGCTGAGGCCGGCAGAAGCAGTCGCCGATTGTTTTTCGGCTGCTGTCAGAGCGGATTCCGCCCGGGCAATCTCACCCGGCAGCCCGCGCGCGTCTCGCGTGAGCCGGGCCCGGTCCAGCTCCAGGGCCTGCAGCTTCACAAGCTGTTCGATCAGCGCTTGCATTGCTTCCAAAGTCTACGGCAAAGAGGAGCAGGGAACAAGGGAGCGAGGGAACAAGGGCAACCAGCGGCCGAGGAAAACGAGCGACCGGCGGGCTGGCATGGAAAGCTATCTTCGATCGACCTTCCGCAGGCATGGCGTCATTTCCGGGGGTCAGCTCCTCAGTAAAACGACCTCACCGGAGGGCGCCCCACCTTGAGCTCCCGCTGTCATCTTGATCCCTTGGCCCCTCGGTCTCTTGTTCCCTGTCTCTTACGCATCTACCTGTGTGGGCGACGAAATACTGCGAAAATGGGAGGGAAGGCAGCACCGATATGCGGCAAACGTTCTGGCGCAGACACCGACGGCTCAAGTGGTTGGCGTTATCCTGTCTCGCCTTTCTGGTCCTGCTTACTATCGCAGGCGCGATCGTAGCGCGACATGTTGAGCCGTTTCTGCGCGAGCTCATTGTCTCGCGGCTGGAGCAGCGCTTCCACGCGCCGGTGGAGCTGGATAGCTTTCACATCTCGCTCGCCCGGGGACTACGGGCCGAAGGCAGGGGTTTGCGCATCTGGCCGCCGGCCCAGGTGGCTGGCATGGCAGCCGGCGAGAATGCGCCCGGCAAGCCGCTGATCGAGTTGGCCGAATTCAGCTTCCACGCACCGTTGCATTACGCCAGCGGAAAGCCGATCCGCATTTCCAGCATCGAGTTGCGCGGCCTCAGCATTGACATTCCGCCCAAATCCCACTTTATGCACGCGGCAGGAACTCTCTCGCCTGTCAGCCCGCAGGCTGTTCAGGGAGAAACCGCGCAGCAGGCCGCAGCCGGACCCCAGGGCAAAACCGGGTCGCAGCCGGCGGGCCCTCCCGGCGCGGACCTGCTGCGCTTCGTAGTTGACTCGATAGTCTGCAGGGGTGCGACGGTAAGGCTCGAAAACAGCAACTCTGCCAAGTCGCCGCTCGAATTCGACATCCAGAGCCTAAAGGTCGCGCACATTGGCTCCAGCGGATCCATGGGCTTCGAGGCCACGCTCACGAATCCGCGGCCCAGAGGCATTATTGTGACCAGGGGCAATTTGGGGCCCTGGGCGGCTGACGATCCGGGAACCACGCCTGTGAAGGGCAGCTATAGCTTTGAGAACGCCGACCTGGGCACGTTCAAAGGCATCTCGGGCACGCTGAACTCCACGGGCCGCTACCAAGGTACGTTGCGCAACCTGACAGTGGATGGCATGACCGAAACCCCCAACTTTGCGCTCACCAGCTTTGGAACGGCCATGCCGCTGCACACCGATTTCCACGCTAGAGTGGATGGAACCAACGGCGATACCTGGCTGGAGCCGGTAAATGCGACGCTGGGCCATTCGCACTTTTTAGCGCAAGGCAAGATTGTGGAACTGCCGGGCGTTGCGGCCGCGGGAGGCAAACCAGCGTGCCCCGGCGGCCATGAAATCGTGTTGAATGTAGACGTGGAAGACGGCCAGATCGCCGATTTTTTGCGCCTTACCAGCCGCAATGACAATCCGCTGCTGACCGGCACACTGCATTTGAAGAGCTCGCTTGAAGTTCTGCCCGGACCAAACCCCGTGCACGAACGGCTGCAGCTCAAGGGAAGCTTCATTCTCGATGACGCTCAGTTTACCAGCCAGAAGATGCAGGAGCGGATTGGCGAGCTGAGCCAGCGCGGACAGGGCAAGCCGCAGGGCGCCAAAGGCGCCGCGGCGGCTGACGTGCTCTCGACCATGACAAGCAATTTCACAATGAAGGACGCGGTCATCACGCTGCCCAATTTGGTGTACATGGTTCCCGGCGCGGAGATTTCCCTGAATGGCCGGTACAACGTGGATGGCGGAAGGCTGGACTTCAAAGGCAGCGCCAGGATGCAGGCTACCGTCTCGGAAATGGTGGGCGGCTGGAAAGGCGCGCTGCTCAAGCCGGTGGATCGCTTCTTCAAAAAAGATGGCGCGGGTACGAGGATCGGCGTGCACATCGACGGAACGCGAGAGGACCCGCATTTCGGGATCGATTTCTGACCGCGCCCGCTACGGCTCACTCCTCGCGAAGCAGGACCAGCGGATCGAGGAAGAGAGCGCGTTGCGCGGGGATCCAGGTGGCCACCACGCCAAGCAAGGCCATGGCCAGAACCACGCCAGCCAATACCAGCGGATCGCGCGGCGTGGCCTGGTAGACGATGAAAGCCAGCACCCGGCTGGCGAGAATGCCAAGAATCAATCCTGCCGCCGAACCGATGGCCAGCAATTTGGCAGCGCGCCCTAACGCGACCCGCAGTATTTCGGCGCGCTGCGCGCCGAGGGCCGCGCGAATCGCCAGCTCCCGCGTCCGCTTGCTCACCGCGTATGCGGCCATGCCGAAGATGCCGGTCACCGCCAACATCGCTCCCAGAGATCCCAGTACGCCCAGCGCCAGCGAAGCCGCCCGCGCCGCAAACAGAGCCAACCCCAGCTCCCGCTTCCACGTGCTCACAACGAACGGCAGCCCGGTGTTCAGCCCGTTTAGCGTCCTCTCGAGCGCCGGTCCGAGCTCCTCCGGCCCGTGGTTCGACCTTACGATGAACCACGTATCGTCCGACGCCGACTGCAAGATCGACAGGAACATCGCCGGCTGGGGGTCCTCGCTCAGCGTCACGTATTTGCCGTTCTCACAGATGCCCACCACCTGCACCCGCGTCCCGCCCCAGATCTTGAACCAGCGGCCAATTGCGTTCTGCTCCGAACCAAACACCACGCGGGCAAACTCCTGATTCACCACCGCAGTCATCGGCGCGCCCTTCTTGTCGTCCCAAGTAAATCCGCGTCCCGCGCGCATCGTTGTCCCCGCCGCCTCAAAATACCCCGGCGACGCTTTGTACTCCATCGCATCGGTCACGCGATTCGCCGGTTTGTAATCCGTGGTGCTGTCGCGGTACACCCAGGTGTCGCTCCAGCCGATATTCAGCGGAATGCGATCCGCGAAACCCGCCGCGGTCACGCCCGGAATCCCTTGAATCGCATCCAGCATTCGCCGCTGCATCACCGGAATCTGGTCACCCTTATATCCGCTCATGCTAAGATCCGTGTTCACCTGCATGGCGTTGCGCGGATCGAAGCCGAAATTCGAGTGCAGCGAGCGCATCATGCCGCGCACCGCGACCAGCGACGAAGTCACCAGCACCGCGCACAGCGCAATCTGCAGCGTCAGCAGCGCATCCCGCAGTGTGAACCGCCGCATCGCCGCCGTCCCGGCCGCACCCGCCTTAATCCCCTGGTACGAATTCGCCTTCATCACCTGGCGCACGGGAACCATCCCGAACAGCAATCCGCTCACGAGCGCCAAACCCAGCGCCACCATGTAGGTCCGCGCGTCGGCGTACGCCGGCACGTTCATGGGAATGTCTGGCACCGGCTGCCACGCGTTCAGCAGCCGCAGCAGCGCCAACGCTCCGGCGATCCCCGCCCCGGCCCCGCCAAGTGAAACCAGCACCGCCTCGGTGAGCAGTTGGCGCAAGATCCTTCCCCGGCTCGATCCCAGCGCCAGACGCAGAGCCACTTCGCGCGAGCGGTCCGCGGCGCGCGCGGCGAACAGGCTGCCCAGGTTGGCGCACGCCGCCAGCAGGATCAGCGCCGAAAGCAGCATCAGCGCTGTCGCAAATGCCTTTACTGGCCCGCCCAACATATCGCCCACCAGCCCCGGCTTCGTGAGCAAGAAACCAATACCTCCATCCTCTTTGGGATACGTCTTCGAAAGGTATGCGGCAATCGCATTCAAGTCCGCCGTTGCCCGCGCCAGCGTTACGCCCGGTCCCAGGTGTCCCACCAGCCACAGTCCGCGAACGGCGCGCCCGGTCAGAAAGTATTTCGATTCCGTATTCACCACCGGCGCCCAGAAATCCGGCGAAAAAAACAACTCCGTCCCGCGAAATCCCTCGGGCGCCACGCCCAGGATCGTGTAGGCATTTCCGTTCACCCGTACCGCCCGGCCTACCACCTCGCGATCCCCGTTGAAGTGGCTCTGCCAATACGCGAAGCTCAGTACAACGTACGGCATGCTGTTGACCCCATGCTCGTCCGCGGCATGAAAAAACCGCCCGAGATAAGGCTGCACACGCAGCACATCGAAATAGTTCGCGCTGACGTCGTAGAACCACGTGGCCGCCGGTCTACCGTCCGCGTCCAATCCGGCCTTGTCGATCTCGTAGGCCGCCAGCGCGTCGAACGCCGTGTTCCGGTCACGTAGGTCCACGTAATCCGGGTACGACTGCGACGGCACGTGATCCTTTTGCTCCACCTGGTACACGTGCCTGCCGTCCGGCACGTTCACCGGCCGCAGCACCAGCGCATTGAGCACGCTGAACACAATCGCGTTCGCCCCGATAGCCAACGTTAATGTCACAAGGGCCGCAATAGTGAATCCCGGCGACTTGCGCAACAGGCGCAGGCTGAAGCGGATGTCCGCGAAAAACGTGCGGAAGAAATTTACGCCGGCGACTTCGCTGCACTCTTCCCGGTAGCGCTCCCGCGAGCCGAGCTCGATGCGGGCGCGTCGCTCGGCCTGGGCGCGGCTCAGGCCGGCGCGCTCCAGATCGTCGGCGCGGTGCGCGATGTGGCTGCGCAGCTCATCTTCCACTTCGCCCGCGACCTGGGCGGGATGGAAGAGACCGGTGAGAAAGGAACGAAGACTGGCCGTAGGCTTCATATCTCCTCCGGGCGCGCGGCAAGCGCCGAGGCGATGGCTCCCGCGAGACGATTCCAGCCGTCGGCCTCTTTGCGCAGGCGCTTGCGTCCCGCAGCCGTGAGCTCATAGAACTTGGCGCGGCGGTTGTTGTCAGAAGTGCCCCAACGGGCAGTAAGCAGCCCCTGCCGCACCAGCCGGAAGAGCGCCGGGTAGAGCGCGCCCTGCTCGATAAGCAGCGCCTGGCCGGAAATCTGGCCGATGCGCAGAAGGACGCCGTAGCCGTGCAGCGGGCCGAGGGAAACGGCCTTGAGGATAAGAAGATCGAGGGTACCGGGAAGAAGCTGGGCATGGCCGGGCATGGCACCTCACCTAAGATGATTAGGAGATTAACCCGACTCTCCTAAGCTGTCAAGGAGAGAAAAGGCCCGCCTTCTCCTTTTTGGCACGTTGAATGGTCAAAGGAGCGGCGATACCAGCCTTCCGGCATGATTCAAGGTCATTCGTAACGCAGCGCCGTTACCGGATCGACGCGCATTGCGCGACGCGCGGGAATGTACGACGCGGCGAGCGCGATGAGCGAAAGAAGGACTGCGACTGCGGCATACGTGAACGGATCGGTGGTGCCGATGCCAAAAAGAAGACTGGAAAGCAGCCGGGTGATCGCCAGCGACGCGACGATGCCGATTGCGACACCGAAAGCGGCCAGGCGCGCGCCTTCCCCCAGAACCAGACGCAGAACGTCTCCGCGCTGAGCACCGATTGCCATACGAATGCCGATCTCCTGCGTGCGGCGCGCCACAAAGAATGCGATTACTCCGTAGAGACCCACGCTGACCAACGCCAAGGCAGCAACGGCAAAGGCGGCGACGAGCAGGAGCAGGAAGCGACGTTCGGCGAGCCAGCCGCCCATCTCCGCGGCAAAGGTCGAGAATGTAACCGGAGCGTCCGGAGCGATGTTGTGAAAGATGGCGCGCGCGGCGGGAACTATCTCGTCTTCGGGCGCGGTTGTGCGCATGAGGATGGTGGGCGTGGAGTTGGCGTTCATCCCTCTTTGCCGGTAATCGACGTAGATGACCCCGGCAGGCGGCAGGTCGAGGCCTCGCGCGCGAATATCGCCCACAATACCGACAATCGTCAGCGGCTTTAGGATCCCATCCATGTTGCCGAAGTCGATGATTTGTCCGATGGGGTCCTGGTTGGGCCAGCGCTGGCGAGCGAGCGTCTCGCTGATCAGTGCAACGTTGATTGAATTGAGATTGTCCTGGTCTCCGAAGAACCGCCCGCGGATCAGCGGAACTTCGAGCGTGCCGAAGTACCCACGGCTGGCGACGCAATACAAAGCATGACCCACGTGAAGCGGGTTATGAGCAATAACGTCCCAATCGTCGAAATTCGCCGGCGGTTTTATGCCGTTGAGAATGAGGAAATCTCCGTCGGCAAGGTTGTCGCCGCCTGCAACCGGAAGCGCGCCCACCAGCCCCGCGTTCTCAGCGGCCGGTAAGGCGCGCAGGCGGGCTATCAGATCATCCATCAAGCTCGCTTGCCGCGCAATGGCCGCGGGCTGGCTCTGTCCCGCGCCGCTATCAGGCGCACTCATGTCCGGAGGAAGCGAAAACTGCATCGTGATCAGGTGGCCGGAGCGAAACCCGGGGCTGGTGGAAACCAGCCGCATAAAGCTGCGTCCCAGCAGGCCGGCGGAAACCAGTACGACCAGCGTGACGGCGATTTCGCCGGCAACCAGAACGCCGCGCAGGCGCTGCACAGCGCCTGACCCCGAATGATGGTGCGCTCCGGCATTGAGCGCATCCCGCAGGTCGGCCCCACCCGCGCGCCACGTAGTAAACAAACCGAGAGACAGCGCAACCGCGGCCGTGACCGCAAGAGCGAAGAGCAACACCGGCAAGTTCATGGCGATTCCCTGTTGGCGAGGCAGATCGGCAGGCAGAATAGCGGGGAACATCCTGATCGCTAGTCCCGCAAACAGCACGCCCACCACACCCGCAGCCAGCGATAGAACAAACGACTCCGCCAGAAATTGGCGCGCCAGGCGAGCGCGTCCCGCGCCCAGCGCCGCTCGTACCGCCAACTCTTTGGCGCGCGCCGAGGTCCGCGCAATCAGTAAGCCGGCAACATTCGCGCACGCGATCAGAAGCAGCAAACCAACGGCGCCGAACAGCACCAGCAGGGCCGTCCTCACATCGCCCACCATCGCATCGGCGAGCGGGACGACTGACGCATTGTCAAGATCCACCTCTTTCCCGTACTGCGTTTTCAGGCGGCCGGCAATCGTGCCCAGGTCGGCCCGCGCCTGCGCAATGGTCATGCCGTCCCGGATCCGGCCAATGCCGCGCCAATTATGCGCGGTGCGGGACGAGGTGTCGGGATCAAGCTCGCTCGGAATCCACGCTGATGTGCCGGAAGGAAAATCAAAACCATCCGGCATCACGCCGACGACGGAATAATCCGTCCCCGAAATCGCCAGATGAAATTCCGAGAGGTCCTTTGCGCTGCCAAGATTCTGCTGCCAATAGCCGTAACTGACGAGGATCGCCGGCGCGCCGTGCGGGCGCATCTCGTCTGCCGCGAACGCTCGCCCGAGAAATGGCTCGACGCCCAGCGACTTGAAAAAATCGCTCGAAACAGCGGCCACGGTCACCCGCACCGGCTCGCCCCCGCCCGTGACTGACTCAAACCCGTACCCGTACTCCGCCAGGCTGACAAAGGAGTGGTTCTGCGCGCGGAAGTCCTCAAAGTTCGGCTGTGCCAGGTTCATCCGGTGACCGTCGGGCGCCTGTTCCCAGACGCGCATAATCCGCTGGGGATCGGGGTACGGAAGGGGACGGAGCAGCACCGCATCGGCTACCGAAAAAATGGCGGTGGAAGCGCCAATACCGAGAGCGAGCGTGAGGATAGCTGCGAGCGCAAACCCTGGAGACCTTCTGAGTTGCCGCAGCGCGTAGTGGAGGTCCTGGAGCGATCGTTCGAGGGTTGTCCATCCCCATGCCTCGCGGGTCTGTTCTTTAATCAGGGTCGGGTTGCCGAAGGCGCGCCGCGCGGCGTCGCGGGCATGTTCGGGCGACAGGCCGCGTTCCCGCTGCTCTTCTTCCTCAAGCTCGAGGTCAGAACGCAGCTCCCGCTCCAGGTCCGCGTCCCGTTTCCTGATCTGCCACCAGCGCATCTTTGCCGCTCCAAGCTCCGGTCCGGATTTCCCGCGAGCCGGCTTTGTTGTTTCATTCCGTTCGCAATGCGCGCATCGGATCAATCGACGCGGCGCGGCGGGCGGGTGAATAACTTGCCGCGATTGCCACTACCGCCATGACTCCGCATGCGGCAGAAAGCGTGATCGGATCCCACGGCTTCAGGCCAAACAGTTGGCTCGTAATCCAATGTGCTGTCAAAGCCGCTGCAGGCAGCCCAATTGCAATCCCGCAGGCGACCAGCAGGAAAGTCTCGCGCAGAACCATTAGCGCGATACGGCCACGTTCGGCGCCAAGCGCCATGCGGATGCCGATTTCGCTGGTCCTTCGATTCACGTTATAGGCCATCAACCCATAGAGGCCAACGCAGGTAAGGAGCAACGCCAGGAGCCCAAAGATCTCTGACAGTGAGGCAACAAGCCGCTCCGACACCAACGAATCGTCGAGTTGATTCTGGAGCGTCTTGACAGAGGAAACCGGCAACCTGGTGTCGGTGGCTCTCACCGTTCCGAGGGCTTCAGTCTGAACATATGCTGGATCCATCGCAGTTCTCAACTCAAAGGTAGCGCCTCCTTCGGGAAGCTGGAACAATGGCAGGTAAAGCATCATCGCTTCGGATTCACGCAGATCATGGACCTTCACATCGCGAACTTCACCCACGATCTGAATCCAGCTCGGATCCCCCACGAAGCCAGGAATGCTGACGAACCGCCCGACCGGGTCCGCATTGCCGAAGTAATGCCTGGCCATGCTTTGGTTCAAAACGGCAACCTTCTGAGTGCCGCTGCGATCGCTCCACAAGAAGTCGCGCCCGCGCAGCAGGTTAATCTCCATAGTGCGAAAGTAATCCGGCCCGACCGGTTCAATGTTGACAGATGCGAGGTCCTCTTTCTGTCCGCCGGGCCCCAGTACCTTTACCGTTGTGCTCTGCACGTTCGTGGCTAGCGGCTCATGCACCGATAACGAGGCCGATTGAACACCTGGTAGTGTCCTGAGCCGCTGAAGCAGTTGCTCGTAAAGCGGGACCACATCTTTGTAGCCGATGACTGTCGGATCCACCGAAAGGAGCAATACGTTTTCCGGATTGAATCCCGGATAAAAGTTTCTGAGGTTAACAAGGGTGCGTGTCAGCAGTCCCGCGCCAATCATCAGTACAATCGCAATAGCCACCTGCAACACAATCAGGGATTTTCCCAGTCGGTGTCTCATCGTTGCGTCCGCGTAGCTGCGCCCGCTCTGCGCAAGGCCGCGCGAAGGATCAACGTCTGTCGCGCGCCATGCCGGAATCGTGCCGAAGATCAGCGCGGTGAGCAACGAAACTCCCAGTGCGAAGGCAAGCACAGTCAGGTCGGGCTGCGCGTTAAGCAAAACTGGATTACGGCCCCGGGCGATGAGCGCCAGCAAACCCCTGTTTCCCCAATACGCCAGGCCAACGCCCATCGCGCCTCCGCCCAATCCCAGCAAAATACTTTCCGTAAGCAGCTGGCGGATCAGGCGCCTCTTGCCCGCGCCCAATGCGAGGCGCAAGGCAATCTCCTTCTCCCTTGCGTTCGCACGCGCCAGCAGTAAATTGGCAACGTTGGCGCACGTAATCAGAAGCAGCAAACCGACAATCGCCATTACGATCCAGAGCGGCTTGGAAAATTGCCTTCGCAGCGCGGCAAGTCCCTGGCTGCCCGGATCCAGCCGCAGTCGGCACTGCAAGAATGACTTTCGCACCGCCGGAGAATCGAAGGGAAGGCCTGCGAAGCTATCCACCGCCACCCGCATCGACTGGGCAAAAACCGGCTCAAGACTTGCACTGGCCTTTTCCCGAGCAACTCCGACTTGCAAACGCCCCATCACGTGTAGCCAGTTGCGAAAAGGCGCCCTCAGCACATCGGCAGGCCCTCCGGCATCCGCAAAACCCGGAAACACCGAGGCGGTCATGGTCAGCGGGATATAGATGTCGATTTTCTCGCCAGGCTGCACGCCGTAGAACTCTGGCTCTGTCACTCCCACGATCGTGAAGGGTATGTTGTTAATCAGCACATGCTTGCCGATAACACCCGGATCAAGCGCAAATCGGGTCCGCCAATAGTCGTACCCAATCACTGCCACCGGACTCTGTCCGCCCACCGATTCGTCAACTGGCAAAATCGTGCGGCCCTGAATCGCTTTCACTCCGAGCACGGGGAAGTAACTCCCCGAAACCACTTGCCCTGTCGCGGGCCCGCTGCTCCCATTCACCTCCACATCAACCTTGTTTAACTGTCGAAAGGCGAGTGCGCCGGCCAGAACCTGCGTTTGGCGTTCGAACGACTTGAACTCCGGATACGAAAAAGCATCGTTCACCGGAAAATCGGGATTGATGATTTTGAATTCCACGAGTTGTTCCGGCCGCTGCACCGGCAGCATCCTGAGCAGAGCCGCATCGATCAGGCTGAACACAGCCGTTACAGCGCCGATGCCGAGCGCAAGGATCAGAACTGCGGTAATGGTGAACCCCGGAGATCTGCGCAGTTGTCGCAGGCTGTATCGGATATCCCGGGCAAGGCGTTCGTGTTTTGCCCATCCCCAGGCTTCGTGGGTGTGCTCACGGATCAGTGCTGTATTACCGAACGAGCGCCGGGCGGCGTAACGGGCTTCTTCCGGGGAGGCGCCTCGCTCACGCTGTTCTTCTTCTTCGAGTTCAAGATCGGAACGAAGTTCCCAATCCAGATCCTCATCCCGCTTCCTGATTTGCCACCATCGCATTTCAGCTCTCCTCGGCGGCGGGCCACATGACTCGCGCCACGGCCTCGGCCATCTGCTTCCACTGCGACTCTTCGACGAGGAGTTGCTTCCGGCCTTTCTCGGTCAACCGGTAGTATTTGAACTCCCGATTGCGGTCCGGCGCCGTCTCCCATTTGGAGACCACCCATCCTCGCCGCTCCAGCCGGTGCAGCGCGGGATAAAGAGAGCCGTGCTGCATCTGCAGGAAGTCGTTCGTGGTTCTCTGAATGTGCTTGCCGATCTGGTGTCCATGAGCGGGGCCGTAGAGAAGGGTCCGGAGGATGAGCATGTCCAGCGTGCCCTGAAGAACTGCCGCGCCTTGTTGTGTCTGTTTCGCCATAGAAGAGATTCGACCTTCGATTGACGACGATGGTAGATACTCGACCATCGGATTGTCAAGAGGAAAGGGTGCGGGCAAGATTTTCCTATGCTCACGGCGGGCGATCTGCAGTGGCCCGCGGTGATAGCCTGGGCTCATCGCCAGGCTGGATGCGGCAGGCGCGTCTACATCGCGAGTTAAATTAGGGATTCGGAGGCATGCTTAGGACACTCCTCCCTCCCGCCGGTTTCCATCGCAGGACTTGAAGTGGTTTCATAACCCGTCTGTAATCGTCCTCAAGGGGCTAAAGCCCCCGCGTTTTCGGGGAACTTATTGGCACGGCTGAAGCCGTGCCCTTTCAAAACAGGGTTATGAAACAGCTTCTTGTCACTGCTGCTGGGTCCATAGGTCTGCGCGAAATCTTCTTCGTCTATATAATCGATGCAGAGTCGGTGCTGGATCTTCGCACAAGGGGGAGATTGTTGTGCTCCGGGCCGCAAGCCGGAAGCGGCAGGAAGTTGTTTAGATTTGCGCGGAAATCAGAAATTATTTCTCTCAGTTTGGCTGCCGATTGCCCTCCTAACCGCGTTACCGTGGTGCGCTGCCGGCACTTGCGCACAACAGATCCAATCGCCTGATCCACCTGCGCCCACGCAACCCGCGGCAAGCGATTCTACCCCCGGCGGAGCGCCCGCCAACCGCGAGGCGCTGGATCGCGGCAGCCCGGCACCAAAGGCAGCGTCGGCGGCTTTGGGCGATGGCAGCATCTCCGGCCTTGTCCAGGGCACAAATGGCGAAATTTACTCCGGCGTTCAGGTGAGCCTGAAGCAAGCCGGCACCAATTCCGCACCGGCGCGCACGGAAAAAAGTGACGAAAACGGCCAGTTCCGCTTCACTGGAGTTGCGCCCGGTGCCTTCCAACTCACGCTCAGCTCCAAGGGATTCGTAACCCAGACGGTCTCCGGCGTGGTGCAGCCGGGGGAAAACTACGTTGCACAAAAGATCGTGCTGCCGGTGGCTGATATAACCAGCAACGTACGCGTCACTGCCTCGGTTGCCGATATTGCGCAGGCCCAGCTCAATATCGAGGAAAAGCAGCGGGTGCTGGGCGTGATTCCCAACTACTACGTCAGCTACGATTCCCATGCTGCGCCGCTGGATACCAAGCAGAAGTTTCAGCTGGCCTGGAGATCGAGCATCGATCCCGTGACTTGGCTCATTACGGGCGGCGTTGCCGGCGTCGAGCAAGCCGAAAACACCTTCGCCGGGTACGGCCAGGGGGCGCAGGGCTATGCCAAGCGCTTTGGCGCCGGCTATGCCGACAGCTTCATCGACACCATGCTGGCTGGAGCCGTGCTTCCCTCGCTCTTCAAGCAGGACCCACGCTATTTCGTGAAAGGCACCGGATCGGTGAACTCGCGCATCTGGTATGCGATTGCCAATTCCGTCATCTGCAAGAGCGATAAAGGGAAGTGGCAGGCCAACTATTCGGCCATCCTGGGCGGCCTGGCCTCAGGCGGCATCTCCAACCTTTACTACCCGGCCAGCGACCGCGAGGGGTTGGGTCTGACCTTTGAGAGCGCCGGAATCGGCATTGTTTCCGGCGCGGTGCAGAACCTGTTCCAGGAATTCCTTATCAAGAAACTCACCCCGCATTTCCGCCGCAACAACCCGCAGCAGCAGCCGAGCGCAGATTCGCTGGCGGAGCAGCCCTGAGCAGGCTCTTGCGTTGCAAATTCTGACCATATCGCCTACAATTATGATCAGAATCTAGCGGGAGGGCCGGATGGCGCGCTGGCAGGTACAGGAAGCGAAATCGCGATTCAGCGAAGTGGTCGAAGAGGCTCGGAACAGAGGCCCTCAGATCATCACGAAACATGGCATTGAGCGCGCCGTGGTGCTCTCCGTCGAAGACTTTCGGGCGCTGACAGCGCACAAGCCGGGTCTCAAAGAGTATCTGCTGGGCGGGCCCAAGGTGGACGATTTCGAAATTGAGCGTGACCGCGACACCGGCCACGAGATCGCGCTGTGAGTCCGGCGCCCGGGTACCTGCTCGACACCAACGTTCTGAGCGAGACGCGCAAGAAGAAGGCCGACCCGGGCGTGCTGGCGTTTCTTGAAGCTGCCGATTCCGATTCGCTTTATATGAGCGTGCTGGTGATTGGCGAACTGCGCAAGGGCGTGTCGGCCAAGATGCGCACCGATCCGGTGGCGGGCAAGAACCTGGCGGCGTGGGTTGAGGGGCTGGAGTTCGGTTTCGCTGACCGCATTCTGGGCATAGACGCGGCCACGGCGCGTCTGTGGGGCGAGTGGAGCGGCGAGCGGCCGCGCCCGGTGGTGGATACACTGCTTGCGGCGACGGCCGTTTTGCACGGCCTCACCCTGGTAACTCGCAACGAGCACGATGTGCGCGGGATTCAGGTGAAGGTGCACAATCCGTGGACGGAGTAGGCTCGCTCCGATTCCTTGCTCCCGTAAAGCCCCACGTGTTTGACTGGTTGCCGGAAAGGTGTGCATGCATGGCATACGTTCTGGCGCTGGACCAGGGAACTACCAGCTCGCGGGCAATTCTCTTTGATGAGAGCGGCGCGATTGCCGCCGTGGCTCAGCACGAGTTCGAGCAGTTCTATCCGCAGGCCGGATGGGTGGAGCACGATCCCACGGAAATCCTCTCCAGCCAGATGACCTGCGCTATGGAAGCGCTCGCCAAAGCCGGTGCGCGGCCACGCGATGTTGGCGCGCTGGGCATTACCAACCAGCGCGAGACGGTGATCGTGTGGGAGCGCGACACGGGCAAGCCGATTCATCCCGCCATCGTGTGGCAGGACCGGCGGACTGCTGCGCAGTGCAGCCTTTTGGAGCAGAGCGGTGTCGCGGAAACAGTTTCGTCGAAGACCGGGCTGGTGCTCGATCCCTATTTTTCCGCCACCAAGGTGCAGTGGATTCTCGATCACGTGGAGGGCGCGCGGGCACGCGCCCAGCGCGGCGAGCTGGCCTTCGGCACCGTGGATAGCTGGCTCATCTGGCACCTGACCAGCGGCCATTGCCACGTGACCGATGTGACCAACGCGTCGCGCACACTGCTCTTCAACATCGCGAAAGGCGAGTGGGACGCCGAGATGGTGCGCATGTTCGACATTCCGGAAAGCATTTTGCCAGAAGTGAAATGGTCAAGCGAACGCGTGGGCGAAGTGACGACCACTCTGGGCCTGGGCGGAATTCCGATTGCCGGCATTGCCGGCGATCAGCAGGCCGCGCTCTTCGGTCAGCTCTGCTGGAGCGCGGGCGAAGCCAAGAACACCTACGGGACGGGCTGCTTTCTGCTGCAGAATATCGGGACGGAATTCGTGCGCTCCAAGCACCGGCTCATTACGACGATTGCGGCCAGCGCACGGAAGCGGCTGGAATACGCGCTCGAAGGCAGCATTTTTATCGGCGGGGCGGTGGTGCAGTGGCTGCGCGACAACCTCAAGCTGATCGGCGCGTCGGCTGAAGTGGAAGCGCTCGCCGGCAGCGTGCCCGACGCCGGCGGCGTGGTGTTTGTGCCCGCATTCGTGGGCCTGGGAGCGCCGCACTGGGATGCGCACGCCGCCGGCATGCTGATCGGCCTGCGCCGGGACACTAAGCCTGGGCACATTGCGCGGGCGGCGCTTGAGGCCATCGCCTACCAGGTGGCCGACGTGCTGGAGGCGGTGCACAACGAAACGGACGCGCCGCTGAATGCGCTGCGCGTGGATGGAGGCGCTGCCGTAAACGATCTCTTGATGCAGTTCCAGGCCGACATTCTGGGCGTGCCGGTAGTACGTCCGCGGGTGACGGAGACCACGGCGCTGGGCGCGGCGTATCTGGCTGGGCTGGCGACAGGATTCTGGGCTAGCACCGGCGATCTGCGCTCCAAGCGCGAGGGGGATACGCGTTTTGAGCCGAAGATGGATGCGGGCCGACGAGTCCGGCTGCGCGAAAGCTGGAAGCGCGCCGTGGAACGGGCGAAGAGCTGGACGGCGTAGCGGCTTGCGGAGGCAAGAATGGTGCGCAGGGAGCGTCGGAGTTTCCTCGGAGGCTGAAGCCTCGGTAAAAATGGCTGTGCAGCGGTACGGGCGAAGCAGGCTGCGGAAAGACGCAATTGGAGGCGCTTTGTAACCAGGGCACTGCTTCGGCCGGCCGTAAGTACAGCAACATGAGCGGGGCTTCAGCCCCTGCCGCTCTGAGTGCTGCAACCCTCGTCATTTCTATCTGGTCTTTTTCCGCAATCCCCCAAGCTCATACCCTTCATCTGAAGGTTGTGCCGCTCTCCGTGTAACGTAGAAATCGGAGGGATTTCCCCAATGCCTCAAAACCTCAAAGTCGTCTACTATGTCGAGCCGGATTCCCGTGCGCTCACCGAGCGCGCGGCGTGGTACTTTGTGGAAGCGATTGAGCGAGCGGCGGCTAAGCGCGGGCGGGCGCGGATCGCCATCAGCGGCGGCGGCGCTCCCAAGCCGGTGTTTGAGGCGCTGGCCGACCCGGCACAGTCGTGGCGGGCGCGCATGCCGTGGGATAAGCTCGAAATCTTCTGGGTCGACGAGCGCTGCGTGCCGCCCGACGACCCCAACAGCAACTACAACATGGCGCGCAAAGCGATGCTCGACCGCGCGCCGCTCGCGCCCGCGCAGGTTCATCGCATGGAGGGCGAGCTGGAGCCCGAAGCCGCCGCCGCGCGCTACGAGTCGGGGTTGCGCTCAACCTTCCGGCTGGAAGGCGCGGAGATGCCGCGCTTCGACCTCATCCAGCTTGGGCTGGGCGCCAACGGCCATACGGCCTCGCTGTTTCCTCACTCCGC